>NZ_JBFUIP010000307.1:0-3600 GCF_056401815.1 Aminobacter sp. P4_D5
CCCTGATGCAGCGGTTGAGCACCGGCGCCATCGGCTTGCGGATGAAGACCCCTGATGCAGCGGTTGAGCACCGGCGCCATCGGCTTGCGGATGAAGACATCCCGGGCCAGCAGGTTACGCATCACTGAAAGTGCGAAAGCAGCATCGCTACCGCAGTCGATGGTCACGAAGTTTGTCGCCGAGGGCAGGGGCTTGAGCCCGTTGTCGCGGGCGATTGTGGCGATGCGCTCACGCCCGGCCGCCACCTTGGCGACCACATCGGCCAGATAGGCCTGGTCGGCGAGCGCTTCTTCGCCGGCGATCTGCGCCATGCGGCTCACGCCATAATGGTTGCGCACTTTTTCGAAGCTGGCGATCACCTCGGCATCGCCGAAGGCATAACCGCAACGGATGCCGGCAAGCCCATAGGCCTTGGAGAAGGTGCGCATGCGCACGACATTTGGCCGCGAGACATCGATCGGCGGTAGCGCCGAAGCAGGTGCCGTCTCGCCATAGGCTTCGTCGAGAATCAGCGTCGTCGTCTCAGGCAGTGCTTCGATGAAGCGCAGGATGTCATTCGTTTCCCACCAGCTGCCCATCGGATTGTCCGGGTTGGACAGGTAGACGATAGGCGCGTTTTCGCGCTTGACCGCGTCGAGCAGGCCCTGAAGGTCTTCCATGTCGTTTTGGTAGGGCACCGGCACCACACGGGCGCCGACGCTGGCGACATGGAAATTGAAGGTCGGATAAGCACCGAGCGAGGTCACCACCGGGTCGCCCTCGGCAGCATACATGCGCACGACAAGATTGAGCAGGCCGTCTATGCCTTCGCCGACCACGACATTGTCCGCACCGAGCCCGAGGTGACGCGCAAGTGCGACCTTGAGATCGTAATTATCTGGATCGCAGTATTTCCACATGTCGGCTGCGACGTCCTGCATGCGCGCAACGACGCGCGGCGAGGGGCCGAAGCCGCTTTCATTTGCGCCCATGCGCGCCCTGAACGGCCTGCCGCGCTCGCGTTCCTGAGCCTCGGGCCCAACGAAGGGCACGGTGACGGGCAGGGCGCGGATGACGGGGGTCAGAAGCGGGCGTGTGGTCATGGCAGCATACTCATTGGCGATCCGGCCCGAGCCGGGTGCGGAAATCTCGAAAGACTCGGGCTATACGACAAAATGGGCAGGGCAGCATGCGGTTTGTTGCTGTGGTTTGCCCTACCTGACCAATGTTGCGCGAACTGACGGGCAATGCGTGCCGACACCAGCGCCTTTCAGTCGCTTGGCGCGCCGTGCCCTTTGGCTGTCGCGCCTTTGAGGTGGATCCAGCGTCAGTGACGTTCCAGCACCACCACGCAGCGGTCGAGGTCGTTGGTCGCCAGATGCGCATAACGCATCGTCATCGTCAGCGTCTGGTGGCCGAGCCACATCTGTACGCGACGAATATCGATGCCACCTTGTACCAGACGTGACGCACAGGTGTGGCGCAGGATGTGCGGCACCACCTGATCGTCGGCGGCGAGGCCCACTTCGGCCTTGGCATCATTCCATATCGCGCGAAACTGCGGCTGTGTCAGCATGGCGAACGGCCCCTTCGGGCGCGGTCCGCGCTCAGGCGGCCACTTTGCGGTTTCCCTGGCGCGCACAGTCAGCGGAATGGTGCGGCTGCGTCCGGATTTAGTGATCCAGAAGCTGACGCGCGTGTCCTGAATGTCGTTCCAGATCAGCCCGAGCGCTTCGCCTAGCCGGCAGCCTGTATCGACCAGGAACACCGAGAGCCGGTAAGCATCTTCACTGCGCGCCTTGATGGCGGCAAAGAGCCTGTCCTCTTCCTCGGGCTCGAGAAAGCGGATTCGTCCCGCCCGCTCCTTCTGGCGGCGGAACTCTGGCAGGCTGTGGACATCTCCCATCTTATAGGCCTTGCGCAGTAGTTTGCTCAATGCGGCCATCTTTCGATTGATGGTCGCGTTGCTGTTACCGCGTTGGCGCAGGGAGCCTATCAGGCCGTCGAGTGCCTCTTGGGAAAAAGCGCTGAAGCGCTCGCCCAGAAGAATCTCGTCGATCTCACCGAGGAAGGAGCTGACGTTGTATTTGTGTCTTCCGTCGTCCCATAGAATGTCTTTGTAGGACGCAAAAAGCTCTAAAACCCTAAATGACTTTACTTCTTTAATAGTATTAAAACTGTAAGTTACCTTGCAATTCGTCATCAGGGCGGCAGAATGATGGCCGCTCACAATATGGTCCTTTGAAGTTGCTTTCTTCATAAATCTTCCGGCAACCCTTCGACGAAAAGCAGCTAACGCTACTCCACGACGGGGTGGCCGGCAAGCCGACGACAGTTCTCATACAATTCTTGGCAATCCGGCAGGGCAATGATTCCGGCTTCGGATCGTACTTGCCTACAACGCCCTTCCATCTCCTTTGGTCGGTTCGATGTCCCGACGCTGCCGCCGGTAGAAAAACGGCCCGGGTCTCTCGCGAAGCCCGGGCCGCCTTTTTTGCTTACAACGTCAGCAGATTAGAACGCAGCGTCGAGGCGGAGGAAGCCGTTGAAGCCACCGCCTTGGCCGAAGTCGTCGAAGGTGTCGCCAGCGAAGTAGTTGAGGGCGAGCTTGGCATCGAGGTTCTCGACGATGTTGTAGTCGATGACTGCGCCGAGCGAGTAGTCGTTAGCACCGTCAGCCGGGATGCCGTTCTGGTTGTCGTCGTGACCATCAGCGAAGTACTGACCGCCGAAGCCGACTGCCAGCTTCTGGTTGACCTGGTACTTCAGGTAGCCAGCGATCGTCCAGGTGTAGCCATGGTAAGGACCAGCTCCTTGCAGGACTTCGGTGCCGCCGATAGCGTTGACGGACCAGAAGGTCGGGGCCGACTCGTAGCCTGCGAGAACCTGCAGGGTGAGGGCGTCGGTCGCCTTGAAGTTGCCGATCGCCTTGAGAGCGAAGCCTTCGTAGGCATTGTCATAACCAGCATACAGGTTGAGCGAACCCCAGCCCTGCGTGATGGCAACCTTACCGGTGATCAGCGGGACGTAGTCGAAGTTGCTCGACTCTTCTTCCAGGCCGAGCGACACAGCGATGCCGTTGCCGGCGTCGAAGGTGTAGCGGATCTGGTTGATGCGGTCGCCGCCGCCCGAGTCGAACTCGCCATCGAGATCGCCATCGAACAGGGTGTCGGTGTGACCGACGAGCAGGCCGCCGAGCTCGAAGTAGGCGTGACGGAGGGCCGTGCCGGATTCGCCATTCACGCCGTTCCAGACGTCAAACTGCTCGCCGGTATCCGGGTCGGTCTCAGTGGACCAGCCACCGTTGTTCTGGGTGGAAGCCTGGAACTCGATGTAGCGGCGGAACGTGCCGTATTCGGTTTCCGAACGAGCATCGAGCTTCAGGCGCATAAGTGCCTGCTTGCTCCAGCCGTCGTCGAGAGCGTGCTCGGCAGCGTTGATCTGGTAACGAACGAGGCCGCCGATCTTGAGGCAGGTCTCGGTGCCGGGGATGTAGTAGAAGCCCGCGCCGTAAACGTCGCAGATGCGGACGTATTCCATTGGTTCCGGCTCAGCGACGACGACAGCGTCGGCCGCACGAGCGCCGGAGACTGCGAGCAGAGCCGCAGCGGAGCCGAGAAG
>NZ_JBFUIP010000308.1:0-3520 GCF_056401815.1 Aminobacter sp. P4_D5
CCCTCATCCTGAGGTGCGAGCGGAGCGAGCCTCGATGCACCGCTACTTTCACCAATAGGGCGACGCTGTCACTCCTTCAAAAACCTCAGCGATCCGTCGCCGTGTTGCCGGCGTAGTGTTTTCCGGCAGCGCGTCGAGCGGGAAGAAGCCTGCTTCGGCGATCTCGTGGTCGGGCAGCTTCGGACTGTCCTGCCTGAAGGCTTCGATCAGATAAAAGCCGACATGGTCGCGCTTGGTTGCCTGCTTGTTGAGGTGGATCGACTGCAGCACCGGCGGGGCCAGAACCGTGATGTTGCCTTCCTCCTCCAACTCGCGCGTCAGCGACTCGACAAACGTCTCGCCGATCTCGACCCCGCCGCCTGGCAACTGCCAGCCCGGCACGTAAGTGTGGCGGATCAGGAAGACGGAGTTGGTCGCCGCGTCGTGGACCAGCCCACGTACGCCGAGCGTCATCGGCCTGCGCAGCAGGAAATAGAAATGGAACAGGCGCCCGCGCAGCCGTGACCACGCACTCTGGCGTAGCGTGTGGGATTTGACATCAATGCCCATCAGGCGTGACGCCATGGCTGGAAAGCCGTCACCGCGTGACCTAAAAGGGTATGATGTTCAGGCTTGCCCATATTTCTGATGTCCATCTTGGTCCGCTCCCGGATGTAACCTATCGCGACCTCGCCTCCAAGCGCGTGGTCGGCTACGTCAACTGGCAGCGAAACCGTCGCCGTCATCATCATGACGGCATCGTCGATGCGATTGTCGCCGACCTCAAGGCACAAGTGCCCGACCACCTCGCGGTGACCGGCGACCTCGTCAATCTGGCACTCGACGGCGAGATCGAACTGGCGCGGCTGTGGCTCGAAACGCTCGGCGCGCCGACAGATGTCTCGGTCGTTCCGGGCAATCACGACGCCTATGTGCCTGGAGCCTTCGACAAGGCCTGCCACGCCTGGGCACCGTGGATGAATGGCGATGGCGCGCACGGTCTGGTTGGTCGCACGAGCTTTCCGTATGTTCGCATCCGCAAGGGGGTGGCGCTGATTGGCGTGTCGACGGCACGGGCAACGGCACCCTTCATGGCCAGCGGCTTTTTTCGCGACGGGCAGGCCGAACGGTTGGCACGGATTCTTGAGGAAATGGGCAAGCGCGACCTGTTCAGGGTGGTGATGATCCATCATCCACCGGTGCGCGGTGCGGTTGGCCAGCATAAGCGGTTGTTCGGCATCGGCAAATTCCAGAAAGTGATCAGGCAAAGTGGCGCCGAACTCGTGCTGCATGGCCATTCGCATCTGCCGACGCTTCATTGGATTGACGGGCCCGCAGGCACGGTTCCGGTGGTGGGGGTCGCAGCGGCCGGTCAGGCAACAGGCGGCCTCAAGCCAGCTGCACAGTTCAATCTGCTCGACATTTCGGGCGAACCTGGAAGCTGGAACGTGCAGTTGACCCGGCATGGCCTTTCAGGGTCGACAATACCACCGTCTGTCGCGACACTCGACCTTGCGGCCGCAGCGCCACACAAGGCAGTGCTGGTCAGAAGCTGACGCCGATGGCAGCGACGCGCAGCCAGTAGAGTGCTGCCATCACCGCGATGCCGACGACCGCGCCGGCGACAAGCAAGCCGAAGCCGGACAGGAAGCCTGGCCAGATCGGCTGGCCGAGGCGTCGCAATGGTGGCTCGGCCTCGCTGACCGCTTCCCTGGCAAAACCCGGCAGTGCCGAATCGGCTCCGCCTTCCATCATCTGCTGGCGCTCGACAATGCGTTCGGCAATGTAGCGTGTCACCTGATCGGCGACGCGTTTGGGGTCGGTGGATTCAGCCAGCACGATGCGGCCGATCCGGGTGTCGCGGACAAAGCGGAATGTGCGGCGGTCGCGGCCAAGGCCGACATGACTCACCGCGTCGATCCACAGCCGCGGCTGAAGACCCGAGGAGATGGCGAAATCGAAATTGTCGATATCCTTCGGCACGTCGGCAAAGATCGGCTCGAGTTCCGCGGCCAGCAACTCGAGCCGCATGCGGTGGGCATCGCGCAGATCGACGACCACATCGGTGCGGTCGGCGGTGGCGTTCTTGACGTCGCGAATGGCGTCCGACAGCATGCGCGCCGGCTTCATCGCGCTCGCATTGTCGTCGCTCATGGCCTTTTGCCTCGGTTCTCGCTAGCAAGCCTCAACATAGCGACGATCGCGGCGGAATTGTATYCCACCCAAACGCATATTCGTGATCGTGCGGCAGCCCGAAAGAGATTTTTGCGCAAGCATTTAGCAGGCATTGCGCATGATTTGATTCATCAGGCGTCGCAGGCAGCCAACATAGGCTGGAGGCGCTGGCGCCGGCGGCTCATGCGGCGCACGATGTCGGCAACGAGGGCGGGTGTTTCCTCCGGCAGCATGTGGCCGATCTCCAGCACATGGTGGATGAGGAAGCCCGCCGGCAGGTCGTCTGCGTGACTGTAGGGCAAAACGGCATCGTCGGTGCCCCAAACCACCATCACCGGCATCGCCAGCTTTGCGAGGTCGTCGCGTGGGATGACGCCTTGCTTGTCGTTGGCGGTCATTGCCTCGGCTAGGGCGATCAGCTTTTCGGTTTGGCCAGGTCGGGCGCGCATTTCCGACAGTTCGCGAACAGCCTGTTCCGGCACGGTGCTGTCTGGGCTCGACATTTCGGCAAGGCAGGAGCGGATTTCGTCGGAGCAGGACGCTGCCGCATAACGCCTGAGCAGGGGGGCATTGATTTCCGGGCCGTAGCCGCCCGGCGCAAGCAGGGTCAGCGAGGCCACCCGTTCGGGCTCCATCAGGGCGGCAAGCGTTGCTACAGCGCCGCCCATGGAATGGCCGACGAAATGCGCGCGGGCAATGCCACGCGTTGCGAGATCGGCCAGCACTGCTTTCGCTGCTATCTTGGCCGGACCGGCCTTAGGATAGTCGAGCGAATGGCCGTGCCCCGGCAAATCGTAGGCGACTGTGGTGAATGCCCCGTTCAGGCAATCGACGACATCTCCCCAGACACCGCCGCAACCCCCGAAACCGTGTAGCAACACCACCACGTTCTTGCCGCTCCCCCGAACGGCCGCATGGATGGAGTAATTCATCTTTGCTCAAATGACCTGTAATCAAATCTGAGGAAAGTTCTAATTAGAAAGTAACGAAATGTAAAACATCGTATGAGTGTCAACGACACAAAATTAGTTATGCGTAAAGCGCCCGGAAAAGTCCCTGAAGCTCAAATCTGGCTGCCCAGGCCGGCGGCGCGCAGAGCCTTTGTCAGCGACCTCGTCAGCTCCGCCGGGTATTTGCCCTTGGCGAAGGCGGCTGCCGGATCGCTTGCAAAAGCAGGGTAGTTCGCGGAAAGCTCCTTGGACAATTCCGATGCCAGTTTGGCGTCGCCGACGAAATGTGCGGCGATGAGGCGAGCTGCGACATAGTGCTGTTTCTTGTTGGTCGTAAGTGCGTTGGTTGCGCGCGCGGCCGCGTAGCGGTGGCCGAGCATGAACTCGCCCAGGAACAATCCGTAGTCCCACCAGCC
>NZ_JBFUIP010000309.1:0-3498 GCF_056401815.1 Aminobacter sp. P4_D5
GGGCAACGGAACCCCGGATGTCTTGGGCGTACAGCTTCTTGTCGAAGCCGATCGAGGCGTTGATCGCCTCCATGATCGCGGCCGGGCCCGAGGCAAAACGTCCGCCCCACATCTGGTTGCTGGCCTTCTTGTCGCTCATCGTGATACCCGGGCTCCGGAGAAAATTGGTTAGATGTCGGACCGCAAAAAAATGTTTCCAGCCCCACGCCATATCCTGCTTGCCGCCGTTGCGGGCGTGATCGCCGGCGCGGTCGCGGTATATGTCAGCACCACCCTTCCTGGCAACAAGACGCCGTCACCGACAGTGGCAGCCGACACGAGCGCGCAAGCCAGCGCCGACGACAAGCTTTGTGCTGCCAAGGCCGACACCGCCAAGGCGATCGGCGCTGCGGCCACCGGTCATGTGGCGGCGATGCTGCCCGCCGATCCGCCGCAGTCGCTCAAGACGCTTGCCTTCAACGACCCCCAGGGCAAGCCGATGACGGTCGCCGACCATGCCGGCCGCACGCTTCTGGTCAATCTGTGGGCGACATGGTGCGCGCCGTGCCGCGCTGAAATGCCGGCACTCGATGCTCTGGAGCGCGAGATGGGTGGGGAGAATTTCGAGGTCGTGGCCATCAATGTCGACACTGGCGATGATACCAAGCCCAAGAAATTCCTCGAAGAAATCAATGTCTCTTCGCTGGGCTACTACCGCGACAACACGCTTGGGGTGTTCAACGATCTCAAGAAGCGCGGTCTGGCGCTCGGCCTGCCGGTCACGCTGTTGATCGACGGCGAAGGCTGCCTGCTCGCCAACATGAACGGCCCGGCCGAGTGGGCGAGCCCCGACGCCAAGAAGCTGATCGAGGCTGCGCTCGCCAAATAAAGCGAGGCGTGTCCACACACGCTCGTTTTTGCGCGATGCAATTGTAGATTGAACAAGAGACCCAAAGCCTTTCGCCCATTCCAGGCGCGAAAGGCTTTTCGCTGCAGGCCCCAAATGATTTCAGCCTTTTGTTAGCCGGCATTGCTGGCAATTCAGATGAGTCTAATTGTCGGTAAATCGCTTTCGTTTTTTGCAAATGCGAAAATCGATGCTCCGGTTGCAGCGCAAGTGAAAACGAAGCGCGCCAAATGCGACCTTCATACGATCGCTACAAAACTGTTGTAGCGCTGTCATATTCCGACAATACTGCTCCTCGCGGAACTAAACATTTCGCCAACCACAACGGGAGCKAGACATGAAGACCTTAGGCTTCGCGGCCGGAGTTGCCGCCACTATGACGCTGCTATCCAGCACCTCCGCCTTCGCAGTCACCGAGATTTCATGGTGGCACGCCATGACCGGCGCGAACAACGAGGTCGTTGAGAAGCTTTCCAAGGAGTTCAACGAGAGCCAGGCCGATTACAAGATCGTGCCGGTTTTCAAGGGCACCTATCCCGAGACGCTGAATGCCGGCATCGCCGCCTTCCGCGCCAAGCAGCCACCGACGATCATGCAGGTCTTCGATGCGGGCACGGGTACGATGATGGGTGCTGAGGGTGCCATCAAGCCGGTCGCCGAGATCCTGTCGATGGACGGCACGGTCTTTGACAAGAGCCAGTACCTGCCGGGCATCGTCTCTTATTATTCGAAGCCGGACGGCACCATGCTGTCGTTCCCCTACAATTCATCCTCGCCGATCCTCTATTACAACAAGGACATCTTCCAGAAGGCTGGCCTCAACGTCGACAATCCGCCCAAGACCTGGACCGAAGTCTGGGACGCCGCCAAGAAGATCAAGTCGAGCGGTGCCGCGCCCTGCGGCTTCACCTCGACCTGGCTGACCTGGATTCACACCGAGAATTTCGCCGCCTGGAACAATGTCTCCTACGGCACCAATGAAAACGGCATCGGCGGTACCGACGTCGAGCTCAAGATCAACGCTCCGGCCTTCGTCAAGCACTTCCAGGAACTCGCCGATCTCGCCAAGGACGGCACGTTCAAATATGGCGGCCGCACGTCCGAGGCCAAGCAGATCTTCCTCGCCGGCGAATGCGGCATGTTCACCGAATCCTCGGGCGGCCTTGGCGACGTGATCAAGTCGGGCATGAACTATGGCACCGGCCAGCTGCCCTACGAGGCCGACGCTGCGGGTGCTCCGCAAAACACCATCCCGGGCGGTGCTTCGCTGTGGGTCTTCGCCGGCCTGCCGGATGACCAGTACAAGGGCGTAGCCGCCTTCTTCAACTTCCTGTCGCAGACGCCGATCCAGGCGCGCCTGCACCAGGTCTCGGGCTATCTGCCGGTCACGCTCGCAGCTTATGAGGAAACCAAGAAGTCGGGCTTCTACGACAAGAACCCGGCCCGCGAAATCCCGATCAAGCAGATGATGGGCAAGGCGCCGACCGAAAATTCGAAGGGCGTTCGCCTCGTCAACCTGCCGCAGGTCCGCGATATCGAAAACGAAGAGCTCGAAAAGATGCTCGCTGGCCAGCAGACCGCCCAGCAGGCGCTCGACAACACCGTTGCGCGCGGCAACAAGGCGATCCAGGAAGCGATCGGCAACTGACGTCCGTTTGATGTCATCGTAGCGCTGCCCCTCATCCGCCTGCCGGCACCTTCTCCCCGTCATGACGGGGAGAAGGGACAAGCGGCAAGGTGGGCGCCCTCCCTCTCCCCGTCCTTCACGGGGAGAGGGTAAGGGTGAGGGGCGGCGCCAACGCTGGGCCGAAGAATGCGGCGCCACGCAATTTCCGACAAACGCGTAACAAGAGGCCCTCATTGTCCCCACGCGTCGTCTTCCCCAACAAGATCCTGCCTTACCTGCTGGTCGCCCCGCAGCTGGCGATCACGCTGATCTTTTTCTACTGGCCCGCCAGCCAGGCGCTGCGCCAGTCAATGCTGCGCGAGGATCCCTTCGGCCTGTCGTCGAAATTCGTCTGGTTCGCGAATTTCAAGAAGGTGCTGTCGGACCCGTATTACCTTAACTCGATCCAGGTCACGGCGGTGTTTTCGATCGCCACAGCGGCCGTCGCCATGGGTACGGCACTGCTGCTCGCCGTCATGGCCGAAAAGGTGATCCGCGGTCGCGGCATCTATCGCACGCTGATGATCTGGCCTTATGCCGTTGCCCCGGCAATCGCTGGCATGCTGTGGCTGTTTCTGTTCAACCCGTCCATCGGCTCTCTGGCCTACGCCCTGCGCTGGCTGGGTATCAACTGGGACCCGCTGCTCGACGGCGAGCAGGCGATGGCGTTGGTCGTCGCCGCCGCGTCGTGGAAGCAGATCAGCTACAATTTCCTGTTTTTTGTTGCCGGCCTGCAGGCGATCCCCAAGACGCTGATCGAAGCGGCGGCCATCGACGGCGCCAAGCCATTCAAGCGCTTCTGGACAATTGTCTTTCCGCTTCTGGCGCCGACCACATTCTTCCTACTCGTGGTCAACACGGTCTACGCCTTCTTCGACACATTCGGCATCATCCACGCCGTCACCGGCGGCGGGCCGGGCAAGGCGACCGAGACGCTGGTCTACAA
>NZ_JBFUIP010000310.1:0-3392 GCF_056401815.1 Aminobacter sp. P4_D5
GGATGAACCGGACCATTAAGGAGGCGACCGTTAGGCGTTTCTACTATGAGAGCCACGACCAACTCCGCCAGCACCTTGCCGACTTCGTCTTGGCCTACAACTTCGGCCGCAGGCTCAAGACCCTCAAAGGCCTCACGCCCTACGAATTCATCTGCAAGGCATGGCTTTCCCAGCCACAACGGTTCTCTCGCGACCCGCTCCAGCAAATGCCGGGACTAAACAACTAGCGCGATGTAGTCGCGAGCCCGCTCCTCGGCCCGGTTGCGTGCCTCGCCGCGCACCTCCAGGCCAAAGGCGACATTGTCGAGCACGGTGAGCCAAGGCAGCAATCGCGGTTCCTGGAAGATCACCGCGCGATCGGTGCCGACGCCGGCGACCTCCGCGCCGTCGATCAGAACCCGGCCACCGTCCGCCGCCTCAAGACCGGCAAGCACCCGCAAGAGCGTGGTCTTGCCCGAACCGCTGGCCCCGACAGTTGTGGAGAACTCTCACAACGAACCAGTTCATTTCCAAGAAYGCAGCTGCCGATTGGGCCAGCCCACAATTGTCTGATCAARCGGCTGGCACKCTTTCGMTTGCCAGGGACGCCTACCTCGGCGATGGGAAAGACGATCTTCATCTTCGCCRAAAGGAAGTATCGCACGCCGTCGAGGAGTTGAGAGGGCGTATTATYGCTGTCTTGTGACAGCGCCTATGACATTGGCTTTGGGTGTGGCTGGAGCAAAACCAGTCATTCCCCTTCCCACCCCAGTGCCGTCGGCATTTGCCCTTAACGCCACTACCGGAAATGATTCCGTAGGCAGTTCCGGGGCCAACAGCAGACAGTCCGGTTTCGAGCCTCTGATGTGGGATAGCTGCCGGCAAAAAAAGCGCGTCGATCCCAGAGACGGCTTCCGCCCCACAGACAGCAATAGCTGCCATTCCTCTCCCCCACCCCATTCTCGCCGAACCATGCATGGTTAAACGATCAGACAGCAACCCATCTCATTCGGCACCTGCACTGTAGTCGCAATTACGTACCGCAGAATGTCTGCAGGACGCGCTCTTCGTCTGCTGGTGGCCGCGCGTATTCCTCCATCTCGGGCTGCTCGTCGAACGGGCGCGCCAGGACGGCGAGCAAGCTCTGGAAAGGGCCAAAATCGCCTTCATCGGTGGCGGCGGCGATGGCAGCTTCGACACGGTGATTGCGTGCTATGTACTTCGGGTTCACGGTGCGCATCCGAGCAGTGCGGTCGGCTGCATTCTCCGGCTCGAGAGCCAGCCGTTCGCGCCAGCGCGAAGCCCAGCTATCGAAAGCAGTAGGGTCGATGAAGTGGTTGCGTACTCGGCCGGCGCCGTCGACCTCATGAGCGAGATCGCGAAATGTAAGGGTGAAATCCGCCCCGTTGCGCGCCATCAGGTCAAGCAGTCCGGCAGCAAGGTCAAGGTCGCCCGGCTGTTCGGTAAACAGCCCGATCTTGTGGCGGATGCCTTCATTAAACGCAGCCTCGTAGCGTGCCCGGAACGATCCGATCACCGCTTTCGCCTGCTCAAAGCCTTCATCGTCTCCGCCTGCTTCGCTTCCCAGAATGGGCAGCAGCGCTTCGGCCAGTCGCGCCAGGTTCCAGACAGTGATGCGGGGCTGGTTTGCAAACGCGTAGCGGCCTTGATGGTCGATAGAACTGAACACAGTCGCCGGATGAAAGGCGTCCATGAACGCACATGGACCATAATCGATCGTCTCGCCAGAAATTGCGACGTTGTCGGTATTGAGGACGCCATGGATAAAGCCGACCAGCATCCACTGCGCCACCAGCTTCGCCTGCGCTGCTACAACGGCATTGAGGAACCCAAGGTAGCAACGGGGGATTTCGGCGAGATGCGGATAGTGCCGTGCAATTGCGTAGTCCGCCAACGCCCTCAGGCCGTCGATGTCTTCCCGTACGGCAAGGTACTGGAACGTGCCGACACGGATGTGGCTGGAGGCGACGCGCGCTATCAGCGCTCCGGGAAGCCTGGTCTCGCGGTAGACGTGCTCGCCGGTGGCAACCAGCGATAGGGTTCGCGTGGTTGGGATCCCGAGTGCGTGCATCGCCTCGCTGGCGATGTACTCGCGCATCATCGGTCCGAGCGCAGCGCGCCCATCGCCATTGCGGGAAAATCGGGTCGGACCGGAGCCCTTCAATTGAACGTCGCGCAATTGGCCGCTGGTATCGAGCAACTCTCCGACGAGGACGGCACGACCGTCGCCAAGCTGCGGCACGAAGTTGCCGAACTGGTGCCCCGCATAGGCCTGGGCGATGGGRCGCACGTCAGAAGGGAAGCGGTTTCCGGCCAGCATTTCGATACCGTCAGGACTACGCAACCAGCCGATGTCCAGGCCTAGTTCCGTTGCCAGTGTTTCATTCAGTTCAAGCAGACGCGGTGTCGAAACCGAGGATGGATCCGGACGGGCGTAAAGCCGTTCGGGGAGGTCGGCGGCATAAGTGTGTTGGAACCGGGGACTGCGCATGACATCTCGGGGCTTGTTCAGGTTACAGCTAAATAGGGATGCCGCGGGTCGCGGACCAACAATTTGAGAGGGGCTATTGGGGTYGCACCCAATCGATTGGACGTCCAGTCAGGAAGCTGCTGTCAGTTGTCGCCGTAGCGCCATTTCATATCCAGAAGGAAGCGAGCGGCCGAAGGTCTGATGCGTACCCTCGACGTAGTCCTCGTTCTGGGTCCCCAAGCGCAGACCAACGACTCCGAAATCAGCATCTCGCCAGTGTCAGTGAGGACTGATAGTTCTGGGCTCTATGAACACTCTCGGTGTGATCTCAGATACTCACGGCCTTCTGCGTGAGGACGCTGTCGCGCTTCTCCAAGGCGTCGACCACATCGTTCATGCGGGCGACATTGGAAACCCCACCATCATCGAGAGATTGGAGCGTGTTGCGCCAGTCTCGGCAATTCGCGGCAACGTCGATGTCGAGCCGTGGGCGTCTATGTTTCCAGATACCCTTCAAGTGACGCTGTTCGGGCAGAAGATATTCGTGATCCACGACCGAAAGGATATGACGTTTGCTCCAGCCATGATGGGCATCAATCTCTTGATTTCTGGTCATTCTCATCGTGCCAGTATCGAGAGCTGCGATGACGCTATTTATCTCAACCCGGGCAGTGCAGGCCCGCGCAGGTTCAGGCTGCCCATCACCTTGGCAATGGTCCAGATCATCCACGGGCGATGGGAGCCCAAGATTTACGAGATTGCCTCAGATCTTCACTGAAGCCGTCAGCATGACTGACAAGGGACTGTCCTCTGTGGATGGCTCCCGCATTGCAAGAGATAATTCGACGTTCTGGCGCGTTGGTCGGGTGCAGTCTTCTGTCCGGCCTGTTGATGCAGCCATAGGAGACTGCTGGCCCTGATG
>NZ_JBFUIP010000311.1:0-3372 GCF_056401815.1 Aminobacter sp. P4_D5
AGTCTGGGCAGACCTGCATCGGTCAACAAGATGGTTCATATGATGCGCAAACGCCGGGGCTGTTTTGTCTTCGATCAACCCCCTCGCTGGCGGATCAATTCGCAGCAATCGTCGCCTGAAGAAGCAAGCAACAAGGTCGGTTCTTCAGCCCTCCGGAAGTTTGCACCAGAACCGTTCAAATCGCGTATTCGGCAATTACTGCGAGGAACGCGGGGCCGTAGCGCTCGAGCTTAGCCTCACCCACGCCTGGGACCTTGGTCATCTCCATACGCGATGCCGGGCGGGCGGCGGCCAGCTCGATGAGCGTCTTGTCATGGAAAATCACGTAGGGCGGCACATTCTGCGTTCGGGCGATTTCCATGCGCTTTTCCCGCAGCGCCTGGAAAAGCGCGCGGTCGGCATCGGGCAGAGCGATTGATGCCTGATTGCGAGTGAGCTTTTCCCGTCCGGCGCGCGGCGGTGGTGGCACACGCAGCATAAGCGTTGGCTTTTCGCGCAGGAACTGCCGCCCTGCCTCCGAGATCGACAGCCCGCCATGGCCAGCCAGGTCGACCGCGATCAGCCGCAGGGCAATCAACTGCCGCAAGATCGCGCGCCAGGTGCGATTGTCATGCTCCTTGCCGATACCGTAGGTGGAGATACGGTCATGGCCGAAGCCAGCAATGCGCTTGTCCTCGCCCCCCAAAAGCACATCGACGATGTATGCTTGGCCGAAACGCTCGTCGGTGCGGTGAATGCAAGATAGGGCTTTTTGCGCAGCGGTCGTTCCGTCGAACAATTGCGGGGGCTCGGCGCAGGTGTCGCAGTTACCGCAGGGCTCGCTGTGGTCACCAAAGTAAGACAGCAGCACCTGGCGACGACAGCCTGCCGTCTCGGCCAGCCCAAGCAGCGCATCGAGCTTCTGCCGTTCCATGCGCTTGCGCTGCTCGGGTGCGTCCGATTCCTCGATGAAGCGGCTGCGCAGCGCGATATCCTCATGGCCATAAAGCATGAGCGTATCGGAAGGCAGGCCGTCGCGCCCGGCGCGCCCGGTTTCCTGATAATAGGCCTCGATGCTGCCCGGCAAGTCGATATGAGCGACGAAACGTACATCCGGTTTATCGATGCCCATGCCAAACGCGATGGTGGCCACCATGATGACGGCTTCATCGAGCTGGAAGCGCGCCTGGTTGGCTGCGCGCGCGGCCTTGTCCATGCCGCCGTGATAAGGCAGCGCATCATAGCCTTCCGCACAAAGCCAGGCGGCTGTCTCTTCCGTCTTTCGCTTCGACAGACAGTAGACGATGCCGCTCTCGTCCTCATGGTTCTTCAGGAAACGCTTCAGTTGGCCCCGCGGATTGTCTTTCTCCTGGATGGCATAGCGGATGTTCGGCCGGTCGAAGCCGGCGATGAAGGCGTCGCTCTCCGCGATCTGAAGATGCGCGAGGATCTCGGCCCGAGTTGGCGCGTCGGCGGTCGCCGTCAGCGYCATGCGCGGCGTGTCGGGGAATAGCCTGACCAGCGCGTCGAGCTGACGATATGAGGGCCGGAAATCATGTCCCCATTGCGACAGGCAATGCGCTTCGTCGATGGCGATCAGCGACAAGGGCACCTGGCCGAGCCGCTCCAGGACTTCGGGCCTCAATAGCGTTTCGGGAGCGACATAGAGGAGGTCCAGCGCGCCGGACGACACGTCTTGCCACAACGCGCTTCGCTCATCGCCTGGCAAGTCGGAGTTGAGTGAAGCGGCATTGACCCCGGCCTGACGCAAGGCGGCGACCTGATCGGCCATCAGGGCGATCAGCGGCGAGACGATAAGGCCCATGCCGGGCCGCGCAATCGCCGGGATCTGGTAACACAGCGATTTGCCGCCGCCCGTCGGCATCAAGACAAAGGCGTTGTTGCCGGCCGTCACATGCTCGACGATCTCCGCCTGAGGCCCACGAAAGGCGTCGTAGCCATAAACGGCTTTCAGGATATGGGCGGGATCAGAGGTCAAAGCGGCCTTCGTTGGAATCAGAAAGATATTGCCTGATAGCAGATTTGCGAGGTGCCTGGGGCGCCGCCTGTTCGCAAATACGCACTGCCGGGTACCTGGAAGGGGCAGCGGCCGCATTTCTTCAACATCGCGCCGGCCATAATTGAACCGCAAGTAGAGCCGGACGGCACGAGCGGTGCCCTGAATAGGCTGGCTGCGGTTCTTGTGGGCCGGTGCGGGTCTACGCGTCGCCCGGCGCTCCCCCAAGTTCCTTGCCCGAAAAATAGTGCGACTGCATTATCTAGACTTTTGCGGAGCGCCAGGATGCGAACATCATGACTGTGCGTCCCATCTTCATGACTGAACGTCCCAATATGACGTTCGGACGGTGACAGCACAATCTGGCCGTGCGAGAGCCGCTGGAGCAGTTCACCCGAAATGCTCTGCTGGGTGGTCGGCGCGCGCTACATTTACAGTTGTGTCGTGCCGGCTCCTCGCCGGCTAGCGACGCGTTCGTGGCACTGGCAGCATCCCCCGCCTTGGCCGATGGTCCCAAATGGGGAATGTACCTGGACTTTGAGGCGCTTGGGGCACTGAGCACCTGCTTGGTGATTTCGGGCTTTCCGTGATTTACGAATGCCATTGATCACATTTACCGACAGAACGTGGGGGATCATGCCAAACATTTCCAGATTGTATTTCATCACTGCAATTTGCTTTCTAATTGCCGGGATTCTGGTCGGGCTGCAGATGTCGATTGCCCATGACTACGTTGCAGCCGGCGCACACGCGCATATCAATCTCCTCGGCTGGGTGACGATGTCTATATTCGGCGCGTTTCACGCGCTTAACCCGCGCGGTGCCGGGACACGCTTGGCGAAAGTGCAATACTATGTCTACACTGGCGGTGTGATTGTGATGACGCCTGCTCTCTACTTGCTGCTGACCGGAAACCCGTCATTGGAGCCAGTTGTCGCGGTGTCATCTCTGGTGGTCTTCACCGGCGTACTCATGTTCGCCGCGATTATGTTCCGCACTCGCGCAGGCTGATTGAAAGGGGTTTGAAGATGGGCGCCATCGCTTACGCTGCGTATCGATGTTTTCCTTGATCGCGAATGCACGAGCCAGACTCGACTTCGGGAAACCCACAGACTGAGATTGCAAGCCAGAGAACCAGTGGCGTACAGGCAGCAGGATCACGGAATGGTCGAAAAAGCGGCATCTGAACTTAAGCCGTTGTCTGAAGTGGCGCGCGCATCGCGCGGTATTGTTTGGCCGTTTTCTCCGGGTATGGAATGCTTCGCCGCCTGGAAGGTGGCGCTCTCGCGATTGGTTGACTGTGCCATACCGGACGACGCCGACCCGACTTTGTTCGACTTTCACGGCTGCAGTTGGCAGCTCCCCGAAGCCTTCGT
>NZ_JBFUIP010000312.1:0-3370 GCF_056401815.1 Aminobacter sp. P4_D5
GCCGAGCGGTAGGCGACGGCGGTTGATTTCGGGCATGCCTTCGGCGGCAGCCTGAACAGGGTTCGGCATTGGTAGTCTCCAGATTGTTCAGGGTGCCGCGTCAGCCGCGGCGGGCTACGCGTTGGTCTACTTCAGGTTTCTCTCGTCACGCTCGATCGCGACGTATTCGACAAGGCATTCTGCGAAATCGCTGACAGTCGTTGGTACGTCTTCACCATCGATATCGATCCCGCCCCGCCACAATGCCCACATCAAGGGAGTGGTCGGCCGCTCTATCCCTATTGCGAGCGCGGCCAATCTGCTGATCGGCATCGGCTTGCCGTTAAAACTGGTCTGCGGTTCCGGCAGAAATCCTCCAACTTCGACGTAGTTCCCATCTGATGCTTGCATCAGATAGCGCGGTGAAGCAGGATCGGTCTGATAGATGTAGTCGTTGCTGTCCCGCCACTGGCGATACACGATGCCGCAAATTGCCAGGGCCTCGAGCAATTCGCTCGTGTCGATATGTCTCGCGACGTCTCCGCGACGGTCATCATTGGCAAGGCGGATCATCATACACCTGCCTTTCCGGTCAGCTTGAACCGGCTCTCGATGTCTGGATGGATTGCCTGCGTCGCAGTGACCATCGTGCATTCGCCGACGAAGCGGGCGAAAAGCTTGGTCACATCGATGATGCGCCAGACCGCATAGCTGCTGCCCTTTGCGTTCTCGTGGCTGTTCTTGACCATCTGAAACGGGCGCGGGCTGTAGGGCAGGTCGCCCATCACCGCGTCGATAATGCGTTGCGGCAACCCATATCGCCGATTGGTCCGCTTCCTGACCTCTGACAGCGATTCAGCGTTCTGCGGTTTTGCGGTGAGGGGGGCCGTGTCCTTGATCAGCTGGATATCGGCACTGATCGCTCTGAGCTGCCGATCTTGCTCGGCCCCTCGGCGCTCCTGATCCGCCACCATCTGGAAGACGTTGGCGAAGGCCTCGGCAGTGGTGGGCAGGCGGGCTGGAGTTCCGTCGAGCTCTGCGAGCTTGTCGACCACCCGCTTGCGGAGTTTCACGTCATATCCGGTGGCGAGCGTCATCGCGTGCTCGCGATCAAGCCAAATGAGGGAAATGTAGTCGCGGATATCCCGCTCGATCCGGATGCCCGGATGGTACAAATCTGTACCATCTTCGCCATAGAGGTCAGCGAGCATCTTCCGGATGTCGCGGAGAACGGTCTTGTGCCCTTTGCCTGTGGCCTCGGCAATGTCCTTGCTCGAAAGCTCATGGCCAGTCTGTGTGTTTGCGGGTGCGAGCATGCGTGCCTCGTTGGTTAACGAGGCGTATCAAGCCATACTTGATTTTAGGTGTCAAGCGTTGCTTGATTATTAATCCATGCGAAAGAACCGGCGATGCTCTCGCACGGTGCCTATCACTTGACCAGGATTGTCGGCGTCGACCCTTCTGGGTGAGCGGGCACCTGAGTCGAAGTGTAGTTCAAAGATGGGGGCGCGGTGCTCATCTCGGCCAATCAGGCGGTAGGACGCGAGGAAAACCTCCGTAGTCTTATCCATTTGAGCGACAACGTAGTCTCCCTTCTCGGGGGCTCTCCCTGTGTCGATGACCACGATATCGCCGGTTTTGAAAGTCGGCGTCATGAAGCCAGATCGGCAGACTAAAGCGAATACGTCACCAACTGGCTTCCATGTGATCTGAAGAAATTTTGAAGGTGCCAGAGGTGACGAAAACCAGTCTTCCGGGTTTGGTAGGTTGAGCCAGTCTTCCGGAGACTTCCATTCAACTATCGGTGCCCTGACCGGCACATCGTCCAGCTCAAACAAGGAGTCACTGATGGTTCTGGTAATGGGCGCCTCTAGATCCAGGCTCATATACTTGGATAGATCCAGGAGATTTCGAGTGCTTGGCGTGGTTTTATCGGTCTCCCATTGGGAAACGGCCTGGACGCTAACCTTTAGGTGGTCGGCTACTTCCTGCTGGGTTTTGCCCGAAGCTTTGCGCGCTTTCCGGATTTGCGCCCCGATCGTGTCGGCCATCTCACTGTCTCCAGGTTTCTAGGCGATAATA
Organism: Aminobacter sp. P4_D5; assembly: GCF_056401815.1. Lineage (NCBI taxonomy): Bacteria > Pseudomonadati > Pseudomonadota > Alphaproteobacteria > Hyphomicrobiales > Phyllobacteriaceae > Aminobacter > Aminobacter sp. P4_D5. The sequence goes on from NZ_JBFUIP010000312.1 coordinate 2,062, forward strand.
AAGGCATGCTTTAGCCAAACAATGAAGCGTAGCTTGATTTTAAGGTTAAGCGCTGCTTTAATATCATCCTTATCAGCCAATCGGATGAGGATGATGACGCCACTTGAAAGAGCTAAGAAGGCGGTAGGCGCTTCGAAGGAGCTTGCCCGACGCATAGGGGTGACGCCACAGGCGATCAGCCAGTGGAAGACTGTCCCGGCAAACCGGGTTCTGGCGGTCGAGCGTGCGACCGGCATAGGCCGCAGCGTTCTGCGGCCTGATCTCTACCCGCCTGAGCTTCGCCGCTGCACTGGCGTTGGCGGGCTGTTCGACTTCGAAACCGGCACCTGCCAGCACTAACGGGCTGCGCGCTGTGGTCGGTACCTCGCTGATCGGCGCGCGAGGCAAGACGCCAGCCGACCAGGCGGGCATCAACGAGACGGCGGCGGGTCTTTGCGCGGGCGGCGTATGGACCAAGAGCGAGTGCGCTCGCCATGGAAAGGAAAGCCGGCAATGACGCGCGAAACCATCGGGGAGCGGCAAATCAGATTGGAAGAGCAGTTTAAGGCCGTCGTCGCCTCGCTGACGATGCTGACCGAGCAAGGCAAGGAAGCCGCCGAGAGCCGACGGCGAGGCTATCAGGCGCAAGAGGATCTTCGCCTCGAAGTGATGGGGATTAAGCATCGGCTGGACGGTTTGGAGAAGTCCGTCGACGCGATCAAACCAACGACAGCCGAGTATGCCCAGGTGCGCGATCGAGTGGTGTTTGCGGGGTCTATGGGGCGCGGTCTTTGGGCTGTCGGCAAGCAGCTGATCGCTGCGGCCGCCGGCGCCGCTGCGACTTGGTATGCCATTACCGGTCGGCCTCCGCCCTGATCATTTTCCCGAAGCCGGCAATATGATAGGATGCCGTCACGCCTTGATCCTTGCCCCCGCTGCCGAAAGGTGGCGGGGTTTTTTCGCGCCTAGTTGTTGCAAATGGCATCCAACATCATCGACATCAGCTTGTCGCGGGCCTGAAGCTGCAAAGTGTTTGGCGGCTCCATCGCAAGCAGTTCATCAATGGACAGCCGCTTGTAAGGTGGACGCCCTGTGACGACATAAATGTACCGTCGCTCCCAATTGACGACGAGCTTCCAGATGGCCGTGTCATCCTCTGCCAGGACGGAAGTGATGGGCTTCACGTTGGACACCTCTCTGAAAAGCAGAGAATGCCCCTTCCAACCGAGAGCCGTCTATCGCCAGATTTGGCTATTGACGCCCGAAGGCAGGCCACTGTGACCGTTTCCCCTTGCGTCAGGGAATCATGTTAGCCTGACAGCGTTCCCAA
>NZ_JBFUIP010000313.1:0-3273 GCF_056401815.1 Aminobacter sp. P4_D5
CTTTTTCGCGCTCGATCACGCGGCGGGCCGTTATGTCGGTGAAGGCGAGCAAGACGGTAATGGCTTTGCTGTGGTCGTAGATGACCTTTCGAGCATTGAGCAACATCGTGCGGTGGCCGATGTTGGGAAAATCGTAGGCCACCTCGAAACCATCCATCGCGGTCTTCTCAGGGATGATTGTTTCCAGGAGCAGACGAAGTGCGGGAATGTCCCACTGACCATCACCGAGGGCATAGAGCAACGCCCCCCGCGTCTGCTCGGGATCGACTTTGAATGTCTGGTAGAAAGAACGACTGGCCGCCAGCACAAAAAACTGTTCGTCAAGCACGAGAAAGGGCTCGGGGATCGTATTGACGATAGCCTGCGCCAACGTCTGAGCGTCGTCGACATTCGCGATGGGATGGAACATGGGCGTGAAGCCGATCTGAGGCGGATATCGCCTGCAGGCACGTTATAGAGTTGCGCGACGCCTGTCTCTAGCTGACACAGGCTCTCAAGGCACGGGTTGGAAGGGYGACGTAGGTATATAGCGTTGCCAGAGCTGGTTCGGTCCCGTTGGAACGAATTCCTTTGCCAAGGTTCGGAAAGATCGGGCCGTTGTGATTGCTGTCGGTCGTGGCAATGAAACGCCGTCTGATCTTCGGTTGCAGGTCATGGGCGCGCATCAGCCGTCGAATTTTCTTAAGATTGGCCACAAAACCCTTCATGCGCGTGGCGTGGTGTTGGGGTTCGCAATGAGGCTTGGACGTCACACTGTGTTGTCCTGATTCTTGAACTCGGGGCGCGACTCAGAGTTGATTGGCAATATCTGCCATTAGTGCAACCGTCTCCCAGCAGCTGCGTTTAGTATTATGGAAATGAGCCCAACCATCTGGCTGAAGGGCGGGGAGTTCTCTCTCCGGAACATCGACTCCGTTCCCGACGCGGTCGATTTCCTAGAACAGTGGCCGTTCGATAAACGCAACCCATTCTTCTATCTGGCAGAGCAAGCGCTGCAGGGTGCAATCAACGGCTCCATTCCCATTGATCAGGCTAGAGAGGCTTTTGAAACATTCTGCAAGGAGGCTGGCATACTGGCCGAAGAACCCGAGGACACAAGCTAGATTGGTCCCCTCCGTAGCGATCAGGAAAGCCGCCGTCGCACTTCTTGTAAGCCAAAGTTCACTTGCTCAGAGACGGTCCTAGTGTCCCAGGAGGAAGTGATGACAGATACCTTTGATCGACCGGTTTTCGTCCAACACGAAAACCAAATCTGCGAGATTGGCAGCATTGCCGATGCCATCGAGTTCTTAACATGTTGGCCTGAGAACCGGCGCGGCCCCATTTATAGCGCAACCATCCGCGCCTGCCACGCGGCGCACGATGGACGACTTCCGGTTGACGGGGCGCGGAATGCGTTCTCCGCCTTTGCAAGGTCGGTCAGAATCCGCGAGCCTTCGCCATTGGCGATCGGGCCTTGGAAGGTTGCGGCCAAGCGCGGCCGTATGCCTTTTGCATAGGTTCAAATGGGGGATGGGGCCAAGTCGTTGGTTTACCGCACATTAACCATGCTGGGCCACCATGGCTGAGCGGTCATGTAATTAGTCCCGCATCCTTGAGCCTGACCAATCAAAAGTCCCGTCGCCGAAAGGTGGCGGGGCTTTTTTGCGGTTCAGGCTGGATCACTCAAGGGAACGTGCAACTCGACGCAGAGCCAAGCGACGCGGAGTCCAGCCCGCTAAGGACGCCCAGGGGGCTGCTCAAGCGGAAACTTGTCGTCGTGGACAATCGCCACAGCCCGGTCGAGGCCGTCTTGAACCTCAAAACCGATCCAGTGTCCGTCCATCAGATGGGTTTGTCTCGCGCAGGCGAGGAAGTAGTTCCCGGCCTGTTTCGCCACAAAGTTGAGTTGTCTCCTCTCATTGGTTTTGATTCCCTCTGGCGGATTGGTGTACGCTCCCCATATCGCATCCTCATGCGTCAACTTCACTGGCATCTCTGACTGAGCATAGACTCTGGTCACCATCAGACTGTGCCGAAAAGATGAGGAGCCATTGATGAAATCGATCTTCACTGACCATCCCGTGGGCACCATGATCGTGAGGTTGCCGCCCCAGTAGCCGTTGAAATCGATAATATCAGTCCGGATGTTGTCCCTGCGGTACCGCTCGACTTGGTTCCAATCGGCAACAACCTCCATGGCGACAGTCCTGGCTGCGGGATCGTTCTTGATCCAACTCGGGACGAAAGGCTCGCCAGCCAGTCCTACTCCAGGCAATACTCCCAACGCCAAGACGAAAAAGGCAAGCTGAGCAAAGCGTGCCATCAAACCTCCTGTTCAGGGCGAGGCCGGAGCGGCACCCAATTCAGATCAACTAGGCCAGCCGTAAGAGAGGGTACCCTCTCTGCCTGATACCTGACCATGTCTACAATGTCTTGTTCCTGTGCACTGGCGATACCGCGCGCTCGATAATGGGCGAGAGCATTCTGCAAAAGTAAGATGCCGGGCGGTTCAATGCCTTTAATCGGCTCCAGCAGGCACCTGAGCAGAGATCATGCGTGTCCCTGCCTTTGATGCTGACGATCAAGTGCCCGAGCCAGGACACTCCTTACGATATCGACCAATGTATCGGGCTTCAAATGACCGCACCCTGACACGGGCCAAAAGTCGAAGCGAGAGGTCAAAGCATCATGTGGATGCTGGTTGCTATTCTCGCAGGACGCGCAGTTGTGCGTTCATTGAGATCAATGGAAAGATCCGGATAAGCGACCAGGAATCGGCCGAGTTGATACGGCAGAAAAGCAGCCAATCCAGCCGTGTTAGACAAGAGCCTGATGCGCCCCCTTAGACCCAGTGCCGTCGGTGCGAAGTCCACGTATGCTCCACTCGATCTAGGATCAAACGAGCATGGCGGATCAAGGCATCACCTGCCGCAGTCGTGCACTTGCCCATTCTCATCTGAGCTTTGCGTGGCACCCGTGACATTATGCCGAAGGGGATCGGAGCGTATTGGCCAGGACCTCGTATTGGAAACCTGACCAACCGTATTTGGAGTGCAATCATTTGCCTCTTCGATTAATCAGCTCTCGGAACGAGCTGTTTCGGAGATGCCTGCACGCCATTATCACATTTAGCTTGTAGAAAATCGTCAATGTAGATTTCAGATAAAACGCAAGTCTGTCGCGCCGCATTTCACTTCTCCCTATTAACTCTCCAAGCGGATGGATTTGGCGACAACGGAAGCGGTTCTGCTTTTCAACCCAACTTCCTCGCGATACATTCCGACACTTCAC
>NZ_JBFUIP010000314.1:0-3239 GCF_056401815.1 Aminobacter sp. P4_D5
ATCGGGCTCTCTCGAATATCGGTGCGCAGCTAAAGCGGCCTGTCGAATCTGTGGCAGGTCACCACAAGGCATAAGTATCTCGGACACCGTTGCATGTCGCAACTTGTCCTCACCGCGAAGATGCTTGGCCACGACCCTCAGGACAGGCTGCACTGGCACTGCACCCTTGTTGCCGGCGCCGATCGAGGCCGCGAATTTGATATCTTGCAGATAGTCCAGCACCTCCCATAGTTCCGCGCGCTGCTTGCCTCCGTCATTGGCTCGTCACGACGATGTGCGATCCTGAAAAGCTCCCAATCCCCTCATCAATTCTCCCCAGGACCCCGCCGTTCACTGGCGGGGTTCTCTTTGCCATTTTTGGAGTCGACCTAACTTGCTGCCTTGCGGTATAATGGCGTGATCCAACTGGAAGGTGTGTGTTGAGCGAACTCGACCAACTCCAGGATCTCTACGACGTAGTGCAGCGCAGCATTGAGCGCGCCAGGGGCACTAAGCTGACGCGAACTCAGATTGCTGAAGTCGAGCATCGAGAGGCGCTGATGGAGACCATTGCGGCCGAAATCCTCAGTGTCAAAGGCGCGTCGAACAATGAGGCTGCCTGATGCCTGGCCATGTCTACAATGTTCTGTTTCTCTGCACCGGCAACACCGCGCGCTCGATAATGGGCGAGAGCATACTTCAGAAGGAAGGTGCCGGGCGGTTCAACGCCTTCTCCGCAGGAAGCCAACCGAAGGGCGTGGTCAATCCATTGGCACTGAAGGTGCTTGCCGCGCTCGGCTATCTGACAGACGGGTTCCGGTCGAAGTCCTGGGACGAATATGCAGTGCCTGACGCGCCAGAAATGGATTTCGTCTTCACGGTCTGTGATGACGCGGCCGAAGAATCGTGCCCGGTCTGGCCTGGGCAACCGATCACAGGCCATTGGGGTATCGAAGACCCGACGAGGGTTGAGGGCAGCGATATTGAAAAGGAATGCGCCTTCGGCATAGCTGTTCGCTTCATGAAGAACCGCATCATGGCCTTCACCAACCTTCCCCTTTCCACCATCGATCGCATGGCAGTCGATCATCATTTGCAGTTGATTGGGCGGATGTAAGGATCGACCGGAGAGGATGCTGAACGCAGCTCGTCCACCCAGTGAAAGGAGCTCACCATGGGCGGCAAGATCCAGAAGGTGTACGACGCCCTGATAGATGGTGCCGGGAAGGGTCTTGTCGGGGAAGCTCTGTACCACCACGTGCTCGCCCGGGTGCCCAAGGCGACAAGCAAGAGAATTGTCAAAGCCTCTTTGTTCGCCCTCACCGATCCAGACGTGAAGGATCTGAATATACTCAAGGTAATATTCGACCTCGCCATCACTCACCGGCTTGACCCAAAGTCTCCAGACGACGCCGATGAGCGTGATCAGGCACCGAAGAAGCGTGAACGGTTGCGCAAGAAGGCAGCAGCCGATCAGGTTGGAGACACCACAGCCACATCTGCTGATCTTAAGGCCTAGCCCTCGCGGGTGCTTCGCTGTTGACCGTCGCCCACACAGCACCCATTTATCCCGGATGACGAAAACCCTGTCCGTTATAGCCTTGGCCGTCGCTATCGGCCTTATCGCGGTGCTTTTGGTGTCCCCTTCAAGCCTCCGCCTAATGCCCGAGGAAAAGCCGTCGCAAGTTTCGGCCGTATCTCCCCGTTGAGAGGCGTTCGGGTATTGGGCGCATTATGCCTCCTGCGCCGATGAGGGATCACCAAGATCGCTAGGGCAGGCTGGCGGTGCCCGTTAAGCGACGGCTCCCCTCAAGATGGCAGATTTGCCAGGCGCGTTGCGGCGCCCGAATAAATGTTAGAAACCGATAATATTTAGATTGCCGCTCCACGGATCATTAACGAGGCGGGCGCACGCTGATGCCATCCGGGTCTTCGTCGCCCCACAGCCCCATGGCCCGGATCTCGCGCCCGGCCCAAAGGTCGGTGGTGGCAATCGCTGCTCGCCGAAATCGGAAAGGCCGGGCGCGTTGACGTCGTTGCATCAACTGATAGGCTTGCTCGGATGTTTTGTTCCAAGCAGGCCAATGACATCGCGTAAGGCGCGCACTTGCGTGCTTGGGGGCGGGGGGACACCGACGCAATGCTCGGCTAGAACATTTAAGGCGCTGCGCCGGTGCTCTGCCCCACCATAGCCCCGCCGATAGTGTCATCCAGCCCCAGGTGAGAAGCAATTAGCTAGATGGATTGATGCGCCGTATGTGGGTGGTCACGTTGGAGCGTGACGGCGGCTATTGGCCCACCCGGCAGCGGAGGGATGGCTGCCGCACCCATGCCAGGGCGAGGGCAAGTTCATTGTGTTGCTTAAACTATTTTTCGCCAAGCAATATTTGCATGTTCGAGGTTCCCGCAGCGGGCGAGCCGGCGGTTACAGCAAGACACCGCCGTGGGAAAAGACCTAAAGCGCTGTGTTGCTGGCAATGCACCGAAGCACGATGTCGTGGCTGCTCTCGAGAGCATGCATGCGCTGCTCGCAGGCCTGCATGGTGGGAAAACCCCGTTCCATGAGCTTGTATGCAACTTCCCCGGAGGCTTCGACAGCAGCCATCAGCGAATACCCGCTTGCCGGCTCGGCAGGAGGTGCCGACGATGTGCAGCCGGCAACAGCAAGAGCGATTGCCGAAACGCAGATGACCTGAAATTTGTGCATGATCCCTCCGAGGCATGGGTAAAATCGCGCGGGTCGCGATCGACGTCAATGCCACCTTGAGGAGACGAACCGTGCTACGCCCAGATCCATACAGCTACCCGCCTCGTGGTCTCAGCCGCGAGGGTGCGGCGCGCTACATCGGGATTGGTCCGACGAAGTTCGACCAGCTCGTAGCCGACGGGCGCATGCCGAAGCCGAAGCGGATCGACGGCCGTGTGGTGTGGGATCGACTGGTGCTGGATATGGCTTTCACCGACCTGCCAGAAGCCGACAATGTCAACTTTTTCGACGAGATAGTGGCAACAAGCGAGTCGCCGAGCTAACCTCCGGCAATGCAAGAGAACCAACTCGATTTGATTTGGGGTGCGGAGGGGATTGCGAAGTTCATCAATCGCACGCCGAAGCAGACGTTCCACATGCTCAGCGCTGGGCTAATCCCGGCGAAGCAAGTAGGCGGGCGGTGGGTCGTTGACCGGCGCGACCTCATTCAATTCTTTCGCGAGAGCGTGAGACCGATCGGCCAGAAAACATAATGAATTTGCCTGCTGATGAT
>NZ_JBFUIP010000315.1:0-3156 GCF_056401815.1 Aminobacter sp. P4_D5
TCGCATAGCCGACGAGCAGGGCAGGGATGGCGACAAAGCCACCGACCGCGCCCCACAGCCAGATCCAGAAAGCCAGTGCCAGCAAAACCACGAATGGATTGAGTGTCATCGTCTTGCCTATGACGAAGGGGGTGATGAACTGGCCCTCGATCGTGTTGACGCCGAGATAGACGATGACAGGAAGCAGGCTTGTGCCCAACGTGTCGAAGGAGGTCAGGCCGACAGCAAACAGGATCGCGACCATGACCAATGGTCCGACGAAAGGCACGAAGTTGGTGACGATCGCAAGCGCCCCCCAAAGTGGCGCCGACGGTACGCCCAGAAGGTAGAGGCCGATGCCGACGGTGAGACCTTCGGCGACGTTGATGATGGTGATCGACAGCAGATATTGCGAGACCAGCTGTTCGACGTCGCGGAAGATATGAGCGACGCGCCAGCGCAGGCGGCGGTTGAAGCATAGCCTGAGGATGGCGGTTCTTGTCTGAGAACGCGTCGCGACAAAGAAGTAGAGACTGGCGAAGAATAAAAGCACCTGGGCAACGACCGCTGGGGCAAGTGTCGCCATCGTTTCGACGCCGGTTCCCTCGTCGACCGAGACGGACAGGCCTTCGCCGCCGGTGACCTGGCGCAACTGGTCGCGCATGCTCTTGAACGTATCGAGCGGGCCCTTGAGGTCGGAGAGCTGCGAAGCGAGCTGCGCCCAGATCTGGGGCAGGCGCTGAAGCCAGAAGCTGAGCGGCGATGCGATCAGCAGCGCAAAGATGCCGACCGAGACAATGAACAGCAAAACGACGATGGCCGCCGACAGCGCAGGAGGCAGGTTGAAACGCTCAAGTCGCGAGGCAATCGGACCGAGCATCAGGCCGATGACGACGCCAAGACCGATGGGTGTGAGAATGAATTCGCCGGCATGGAGCGCGAAGACGGTGGCAATGACGCCCACGAAGATCATCGACACCTGCGCACCGCGCACGAGCAAAAGCTCGAAATTGGATTTTGGCGGCAGGCGCACGGTTGGCGCCTTCGTCATGGTGCGGTTGGGCATCTACAGTTTCCAGCTATTCAGGCTGGCAAAACGTCCGGCGGTCGGCGATGGTTCCTCCGATGAGGGAACCGACCGGGCATATGAGGCGTTTCGGCCCCATCGAACGCAAGGAGTAGTGACATGGCGACAGCTGCAGGAAAGACCGGCAACGGCACCAAGACCGTGCCGGACCTCGAGGCCGACATCAAGCTATTGAAGGCCGATATCGAAGCGCTCGCCAAGCAGTTGGCCGCAACGGGCGAGCATGGCTATGGCGCGGCCCGGCGGGCGGCGGCACAGGGAGCGGGTCAGTTGAAGGCGCAAAGCGACGCCGCCGTTGAATCCTTGCGCGTGAACGCCAGGGACATCGAGGAACAGTTCATGGCGACCGTGCGGGAAAAGCCCGTCACTTCGCTTGCTATCGCTGCCGGTGTCGGCTTCCTCATCGCGCTTCTGGCGCGGCGCTAGCAATCGGCCGGGGGACATATGCTGGCATCACTGATTGCGAGTTTCGCCACCGGCGAGACGACACTTGCGCTTAGGCGCACCCGCCGCGCGGCAGTGGCCTATCTTGCCGCTGCGGTCGCAGGGCTCTGCGGGGTCGGGTTTCTAGTGGGCGCTGCCTATGTCTGGGCAGCGCAAAGATTTGGGCACATCGAGGCGTCACTTGGCTTTGGCCTTGGCTTCCTGGTGGTTGCCGGGTTGATCCTGCTGTTTCACCGGCTGATGGCTGGTTCGCGCGCCCGAAATGAGCAGAGGCGCCGCCGCGCCGATATCGCGGCGCTCGGCACGACAGCAGCCATGGCTATGTTGCCGACATTGCTGCGCAGCAAGGGCGGCATCGGCGCGCTACTGGGGCCGGTGGTGGCGCTTGCCGCCTATGCGATCATTCGCGAGAACCACAAAACGGACGATAGTGACGGAGTGGCGGGGGAATAGTTCCCCCTTGTGCTCTAGGGGTTGGTCTCGGCCGGTTCGCCAAGCGGCATCGAGATATGCGCCCGTACGCCGTCCGGCAGATATTCGTGGCTAACCTCGCTTGAGATCACTTTCGCCAGGCTGCGGCGAATGAGGATCGAGCCAAAGCCATGATGGGCGGGCGGAGTGACTTTGGGTCCGCCGCTTTCGATCCATTCCAGCTGCAACCGTTTCTCGCCCTTGCGGCCTGTGACAGTCCACGAGAGGGCGACTTCGCCCTCTGGCACCGAAAGCGCGCCGTATTTGAGCGCATTGCTGGCGAGCTCGTGGAGGATAAGCGCCAGGCCGAGCGCCTGGTCGGGCGTCAACAAGGCATCCTGACCGACAATCGAGATACGAGGTGCCTCGGTGTCGTCGAAAGGGCTGAGTTCTGTTTTGGCAAGGTCGCGTATGCCGATGCCGCGCCACTCATACTCCGACAAAAGGCCATGGGCGAGCCCGAGCGCGCGCAGGCGCTGGCTGAAGGCTTCGAGGAACTCGCGCGGTTCACGCGCATGGCGCACGGTCTGGGTGGCGAGCGCCTGGACGGTCGCAAGCGTGTTCTTGACCCGATGGTTGATCTCGCGCAGCAAAAAGCGCTGGCGTTCTTCAACGGTGCGGCGCTCGGTGATGTCGTAGTTGACCCCGAAGACAAGCGTTGGTCTGCCATCGGCGTCGCGCTCGACGACGCGGCCGCGAGCGGCCAGCCATCGCGGCGGATCAAAACCCCTGATGCGGTATTCGCCGGAATAATCGTCGCTGCCTTCGAGCGCTTCCCGAAACATCTTGCGCGTTTTGCCGATGTCGCGCCTGTCGATGGCAACGACGATGTCGCGCGCCCGCATTTTTGTCGCTGGCAGCATGTTGAACAGTTCCGGCAAAAGCGTGTCGCATTCAACGACGCCGGTGCGCGGAACCCAGACCCAGCTGGCAAGGGCTGCGGCTTCGAGCGCTACAGCGCGACGGGTTTCGGCATGGACCAATGCCACCTCGGCCCGCGCACCGGCCCGGGAGCGGTCGCGCAACATGACCAGGCTCGCGGCGAGTGATGCCAGCGCTTCCATCTGTGCGAGCCTTGCCGGATCTGGCCTCAATTGTTCCTCCCGGTCAAGCACCAGCAGGACACCCACCGGGGAGCCTTGGGAAACGATCGGTACGCCGGCGTGGAACAGGTA
>NZ_JBFUIP010000316.1:0-3144 GCF_056401815.1 Aminobacter sp. P4_D5
GGGCTTCGTCAATCTGATCCTCGGCGACTCGGCGGCACAGTCGGTGATCCTGATGGTCATCGTCATCGCGCTCACCGCCGTCCAGTTCCGCTATGTCGAAAAGAAGGTGCATTATGGGTGAGAGATCAGCCTCCTTCTCCCCGTTCACGGGGAGAAGGTCCCGGCAGAGTGTGGAGTGCTGCCCCTCATCCGACTTCGCTTCGCTCAGCCACCTTCTCCCCGTGAACGGGGAGAAGGAAGGGAGCTGCACCCATGATCGATAAATCCCCGATCCGCACCTTTATCGCGCATGCCGTCCTGATCCTCGGCATCCTGATCGTGGCGTTTCCGATCTACTACACCTTCGTCGCCTCGACCCATTCGCTGCAGACGATCCTGCGCCCGCCGCTGCCGCTTTGGCCCGGCGACCGCTTTTTTGAGAACTATTACGAAGCGCTGTTCGGCGGTGTCGGCCGCATCGGCGGGGTCAGTGTCGCCACGCTTTTGTTCAACACGACGGTTGTTGCGCTTGGCATYGCCATCGGCAAAATCATCATTTCCCTGCTGTCGGCCTACGCCATCGTCTTTTTCCGCTTTCCGCTCAGGATGACGTTCTTCTGGCTGATCTTCATCACGCTGATGCTGCCGGTCGAGGTGCGCATCCTGCCGACCTACAAGGTGATGGTCGATTTCGGCCTGATCGACACCTATACCGGGCTGATCGTGCCGCTGATCGCCTCGGCGACGGCAACGCTTCTGTTCCGCCAGTTCTTTCTCACCATTCCAGGCGAACTGGTCGAGGCAGCTAGGGTCGATGGTGCGGGCCCCTTGCGCTTCTTCTGGGATATCCTTTTGCCCCTGTCGCGCACCAATATCGCGGCCCTGTTCGTCATCTTGTTCATCTACGGCTGGACGCAATATCTCTGGCCGCTTCTCGTCACCAACCGCAACGACATGAACACCATCGTCATTGCGCTCAGGAAGATGATCTCGTTTGCCGATGCCGACACTGAATGGCATCTGGTGATGGTCACTTCCATGCTGGCCATCGTGCCGCCGATCCTGGTCGTTGTGCTTATGCAACGCTGGTTCGTGCGCGGCCTCGTCGATACGGAGAAATAATGGCAACCGTCGATCTCAAGGACGTACGTAAGGTCTATCCCGGCGGGGTCGAAGCGGTGAGAGGCGTCTCCATCGCCATTCCCGACAAGGCGCTGTGCGTGCTCGTCGGCCCCTCCGGCTGCGGCAAGTCCACCTTGCTCAGGATGGTCGCAGGCCTCGAAACCATCTCGGCCGGGACGTGTTCCATCGACGGCAAGGTGGTCAACGCCATCGGCCCGACCGAGCGCGACATTGCCATGGTGTTCCAGAACTATGCGCTCTACCCGCATATGAAGGTCTACGACAACATGGCCTATGGCCTGCGCAATCGCGGCACGCCCAAGGACGAGGTCGACAAGCGCGTGCGCGCCACGGCCGAGACGCTGGAGCTCGCCCATCTGCTCGAGCGCCGTCCGCGCGAGCTTTCCGGCGGCCAGCGCCAGCGCGTCGCCATGGGCCGCGCCATCGTGCGCRACCCCAAGGTCTTTYTSTTCGACGAGCCGCTGTCSAACCTYGAYGCCAAGCTGCGCGGCCAGATGCGTGTCGAGATCAAGAATCTCCAGCGCAAGCTCGGCGTCACCTCGGTCTATGTCACCCACGACCAGCTCGAGGCGATGACGCTGGCCGACGTTCTGGTGGTGATGAATGCCGGGCTGGTCGAACAGCAAGGCGCGCCGCTCGACATCTACGAAAAACCCGCCTCGACCTTTGTCGCAAGTTTTATCGGTGCGCCGCCGATGAACCTGCTGCCCCTGCGAAACGGCCAGCTTGAGGATGCCATCACGCTTCCGACTGTTGCCGGCAATGCCACGACGATCGGCTTCAGGCCCGAGGACTGCGAGGTCGGCGCCGATGGAGCCACGTCAAACGACGGTCTGAGACTCATGGCCAAYGTTGAAGGCGTCGAGCCGGTGGGTGCCGAGAGTTTCCTGTATTGCCAGGCCGGCGGTGGCAAGATCGTGGTGCGCGTGCCCGGCCGCACCGAAGTGCGGATCGGCGATCAGCTGCCGATATTTGCGCGGCGCGAAAAACTGCATTTTTTCGGCAGCGACGGCAAGAGAGTGTAGCTTGTCTGTGCGGACGGTTGTCACGAAACCTGGACTGGAACCGGCCCCTTCCTCGACCGGGGCGAAAGGAAGCGGCTCTCGAAGTAGCGGTAAGAAATCTCCGCCATCGCGATTGTCATCGTGTAGGAAATAGCGAACAAGATCAGCCGTCCGGCAAGCGGGAGGCCGTCCCTAGGGATGTCGATCTGCAATGATAGCAGTTGCAGCGTGATAGAGATTGCTAAGGCATGGTAGACATAGGCGCCATAAGAGATCTCTCCGATCCGTTGCAGCATCGGGTGCTGCAACAGCCAATCTAGCGCGGGGTGTTTCGTAACAGCCAGCGCAACCAGCCCGGCAGAGGCGCTTGCCACTGCTGAGTAGGCGAAGATCTGCCGGTACTGGCCCCAGAGGAGTAAGCGCGCAGCTGAGGCCGTTCAGGCCAAGTAGTTCTACGCATGAGCTGAAACCTTCGCTAGCCTGAAGGCATCCGGCACCAGCTTCACGACCGCTGGTCACTTGCGTCCCGGCCGGGTCGCGCAGACTGGCCTTGATGCCGGGCGCCCGCTGCTCGACTCAATCTTCGGCCTGATGGGCTATTGGGTAAGCGCGCAGCTGAGGCCGTTCAGGCCTGGTGGTTCCACGGCATGAGCTGATCGATTTGGGAGATCGGCCAGCGGTTRGCGATGCGATCGAGGGTCTGGGTGAGCCAGGCGAGTGGATCGACGCTGTTCATTTTGGCGGTTTGCAAAAGGGTCGCGATGGTGGCCCAGGTGCTTCCGCCGCCGTCCGACGGGACCTCATGATGCCCGGATTCTAGGGCATGAGGTGGAGGTCGCCTATCCGTTCCACCCGCTGTTCCGGCGGCCCGCGATCGTGATTGCAGATCAGTTCCACAACGGCAGTCGTCATTTGACCCTGCGCTCAGGCGAGTGCCCATCCTTCCTGGTTCCCGCATGGATGCTTGATCCAGCGGTCGCATCGGTCAAAACCACTGACGTTCCGCGCATTTCGGTTG
>NZ_JBFUIP010000317.1:0-3106 GCF_056401815.1 Aminobacter sp. P4_D5
CCGCCTTGCAGCCCTCCCAGGCCATCTCCAAGGCCATTTCGGCTACTTTCTTTGGCCCATGCTTCTCAAGATCGAACATGGTCATTACGCTAGTGCCCCGCTGGTGCGCGACAGCGCTTCCCGGGCGGTTTCCGTACCAACCGCCAATTCCCAATTGCACCAAGTTCTTTGGGTGGCAGTTTGGCAGGCCGACGTCATGCATGTGCGAATGGTCGCGATGGGTCGTTTCTCTCCCATCATGAGTGGTCCAGAACCAGGGAGTAGTATGCATTCGTTCATCCATGTCTTTTTCTTGGATGTCGATATGCCTATCAATGTGAATGATTCCGACATTTCCATCGATGTGGGGGGCAATTCCTCGAACGTTCGGGAAACCGAGACTGTGGTCTCCGCCGCAGATGATAGGAAAAACGCCTGACGTATAGATATGCGAAACTGCCTTCGTGACTTGATCGAAGGTCTTCTCAATATTCCCGGGAATAACGAAAATATCCCCCGCATCACAGAGATCTAGTTCCTCATAGATGTCGACGCCACCGTCAAACCAGTAACCATCATAGAGCGCAGATATCCGCCGGACAGCCTGGGGACCAAATCGAGTACCAGGCCGATAAGTCGTGGCGGAATCAAACGGAGCCCCGACAAAAGCTGCTTCGTATTTCCCAATGTTTCGAATGTCCTCGCAATACGGTGACTTCATGAACGTATTGATTCCGGCGAATGCCGGCTGATGGCCACGGCTGAAGAGAGAGATGTTGCGATCAACAACAGACGATGCAGCCTCCAGACCCAATTCAAGTGATCTGGCTGTCTCTTCGGCCTGTTTAGTTTGAGGGATTCGCGTAAGACGTTCTAGTGACTGCCGCCCATGCGTTGAATTTCTTAACTCATCAACATGTGAGTGTGAATGCCCTTTGGCCGCATGATCATGGTCGTGAGGTCCATTTCCCATTTCTCTATCCTCATTAGAATTTACGCCTTCGGACACGCCATGGCGCTTCGCAGTAATTACTCTACTATCCGTATCGTATCTCAATGCGTACTTGAGATGACCTATGTCACCCGCACTTCTTCAATCGAGATGACTGTGTATGAGTATTGTCTGTGAAAAATCTTTCTTCAACATACTGAATCATTATGCAAAACATTGATCGCATCAATTTCCGATATACTGGGCGACCCTGTCTGGACAATGTTGTGGGGCGCAATTGCCAGCCGCTAGGCAGCCTTGGGCAATAGATAGGGGCACTTGGGCTATGCCCTGCCTGGCTAAGCAGGAGCAGAGCTGTCTGGCGAGGGAAGAAACTTTTTAGAGCCGCGCTTCTGCGCGTATCGCCAAGGAAGCAATCGTCAGTTGCCGCGCGGCCGCTTTAGAAGGTGTGAAAGGGTCTAAGATTAGCCTTCAAACAGAAAGACCCTGGCGGAAATGAGATCCGCCAGGGCCTTGCGATACCAAGGGCTATGTAGGCAATGGTGCCTTTTACATGCTGCTTGCTGCCAGGAGGTGCCCGATATAAATCGTCACGCCACCGGTAAGGAGCACAACGTATGGCAGAATGCCCGCGCGCTTCTTGATCAAGTTCTTACCGTCCATCAAGTCTTCCTGCATCCAATCGGGAAAGCGGCCACGATCAGTGACGTAATGTCGAAAGAGGAAAATTGGAATGATGCCTGCGGTGATCAGGAGGCTGGTAAGCAATGCGCGCTCACCCCAAAAATCAGCTCCCCACCCCATGATGAGAAGATTGAGATAGCCACAAACTCCCCCTACCCAAAGCAACCAAGTTGGGCACCGATAGGGTCGAGGCGCATCAGGCCGATCCATCCGATGTAGCCAGCCAGCCTGCAGGTTTAAGAACACGAAGATCATGTAGGTGGTGTTGGCCAGTACGATCAGGAACACGTAGTCCGAGAGCATGAGCAAAAAGGCGTTGAAGATAAGATCGGTCCACATGGCTGCCACGGGAGCGCCGTGACTGTTGAGCTTGGACAAATATTTGGGCAGCCAGCCATCATGAGAACCTTGATACAAGGTACGCGACGACCCTGCCATTGCAGTCATGATCACCAGCGCCACGGACAAGACGAGCATTGTCATAATTATGTTGGCTACGATCGGAGTCGCACCAACCATCTCCGCCATGACACGACCAACGCCCGTCCCATCATAAATTCCCGGATCAAGCAGGCCGTCGAGTCCCAAATACCCCTGAAACGCGATCGGGACTATCGTATAGAAGAAAATGCACAGGACTCCAGAATATACCAACGCCCTCACGGTATCATATCCGGGGTTTTTGAACTCCCGAACATAGCAAACTGCAGTTTCAAACGGATATGTGGACCAAGCCGCCAACAACAAGCCAGCGACGAAGGTGGTGTACCCCGTCATATTCCAGGAACCGAGCTTCAGCTGGCCGGATGCATCTTGCTCAAGCGGAACGAAGGGCAAGAAATGACTGGAGTGCAGATCGCCGGTGAAAAGAGGCACAACGCCAATGAGGAAAAGTGGCACGAGAACCGCTGCAGCGACAATCATCTGCACTTTAGCTGCCTTTAAGATCCCACGATGCTGGATTGCAAAGACAATCAGCATGAGAAAAAGGCCGAGAATTGCTGTCGCATTGATGCGAAGTTGCAAGTCTGATTTAATGTAGCTCAGATCTAGGACAGTGATCGACCACGTTCGTATGAATGCATCAGCCGGAAATAGCATCTGAAGGATGTATCCAGATGCCAATCCAGAACCGACCGCAAGTACGGGTGACCAGGAAAACCAATTCGCCCAAACAGAAATCGGTCCGAGTACTTTACCATACCGTACCCAGGCTATTGCCCCGTAAACTGACGCCCCCCCGGATTTGTTCGGAAACAATCCGGAAATCTCAGCGTAAGTAAAGCACTGGATGAAGCCGATGAACATCGACGCAATCCAAACCAGCGGCGATACATTTCCAACCGCTGATGCTACTGCTCCAATAGAAAATAGAACGAGGACAGGCGTTCCTGAGGCAATCCAGAATGCATGCGTCCAATTCAAGGTGCGATGAAGTTCGAAATCCTGTTTCTCAGCGACATCGGTTATTGGTGTTTGCTCACCAATACT
>NZ_JBFUIP010000318.1:0-3100 GCF_056401815.1 Aminobacter sp. P4_D5
AACTGCACGCTGGCGCCGATCTGGGTGCGCAAGACGCCCAAGAAGCAGGCCGAGGAGCAGGCGATGCACTTCCTGCGCCGGGTCAAGATCCCTGAGCAAGCCAACAAATATCCCGGCCAGCTGTCGGGTGGCCAGCAGCAGCGCGTGGCGATCGCGCGCTCGCTGTGCATGAACCCGCGCATCATGCTGTTCGACGAGCCGACCTCGGCGCTCGACCCTGAAATGATCAAGGAAGTGCTGGAAACCATGGTCGGTCTCGCCGAAGAGGGCATGACGATGCTGTGCGTGACCCACGAGATGGGCTTTGCCCGCAAGGTCGCCAACCGGGTCATCTTCATGGACCAGGGCCAGATCGTCGAAGAAAACACGCCTAGCGAGTTCTTCGACCATCCGCGCCACGAGCGCACCAAGCTGTTCCTCAGCCAGATCCTGCATTAGGCGACATAAAATGAGCGACAAGACATTGAAAATCGCAGTCATCGCCGGCGACGGCATCGGCAAGGAAGTGGTGCCCGAGGGGCTGCGCGTGCTTCAGGCGGCGGCGTCGAAGTTCAAGATCGACATCGGTTTTGACACCTTCGACTTCGCCTCATGCGACTACTACCTCAAGCACGGCACCATGCTGCCGGCCGACTGGAAAGCCCAGATTGGCGGGCACGACGCCATCTTCTTCGGCGCGGTCGGCTGGCCGGATACAGTGCCGGACCACGTCTCGCTATGGGGCTCGTTGCTGCAGTTCCGGCGCGAGTTCGACCAGTATGTCAATCTGCGCCCGGTCAGGCTGATGCCCGGCGTGTCTTCGCCGCTTGCCGGCCGCAAGCCAGGCGACATCGACTTCTATATCGTTCGCGAAAACACCGAAGGCGAATACTCGTCCATCGGCGGCAGGATGTTCCCCGGCACCGAGCGCGAGGTGGTCATCCAGGAAACCGTGATGAGCCGCATCGGCGTCGACCGGATCCTGCGCTACGCCTTCGAATTGGCCAAGCGGCGCGACGCCAAGCACCTGACCTCGGCAACCAAGTCGAACGGCATCTCGATCACCATGCCCTATTGGGACGAGCGGGTGGAGGAGATGGCGAAGAACTATCCCGAAGTGCGCTGGGACAAGTACCACATCGATATTCTCGCAGCTCAATTCGTGCTCAACCCGGACCGCTTCGACGTTGTCGTGGCCTCCAATCTGTTCGGCGACATTCTCTCCGATCTCGGCCCGGCATGCACGGGCACGATCGGCATCGCCCCTTCCGGCAATATCAATCCGGAGCGGAAATTCCCGTCATTGTTCGAGCCGGTACACGGTTCGGCCCCCGACATTGCCGGCAAGGGCATCGCCAATCCGGTCGGGCAGATATGGACCGGTGCGATGATGCTTGAGCATCTCGGTCACCGCGAGGCAGCCGACGCCATCGTCAGGGCCATTGAGGAAGTCCTCGCAAACGAGACCCTGCGCACCCGCGACCTTGGCGGCAAAGCCGACACCGTCACATGCGGTAAGGCGATCGCCGACGCGGTGGCGGCCTAACCCAGGCCGTCACTCCGATGATTTGGCGACCTGGTCTTCAGGTTCCGCAATTGAGTCGAATTGCGGAACTCCCGGTTTGCCTTCGGTACGGTCGCGATAAAGCGCTGCGCGTGCCAGAAGCATCAAGGTGACAGGCGTGGTCACGACCACGAAGATGGTGATCAGCACTTCATGCAGGACGGGCCGGGACTGCAGCACGGAAAAACAGATGATCGAGGCGATCAGGATCGCGCCTGCACCCCATGTTGTTCCAAGCGTGGGCGCGTGCACGCGCTCGTAGAAGCTTTCAAACCGCACAAGCCCGATTGCCCCCAGCAGCGTCAGCCCTGATCCCAAGACCAGGAAAGAAGCAACGAGCAGGGCGGCCCAGGCCGGAAGATCGGCGGCGTGACTCATTCGATCACCTCGCCGCGCATCAGGAATTTGGCGAGCGCCACGGTGGAAACGAAGCCCAGAAGCGCAATCACCAGGGCTGCTTCGAAATAAGTGGTCGTGCCGGTGCGGATGCCGAATGTCAGCAGCAACAGCATCGCCGCCACATAGAGTGCGTCGAGGCCGAGCACCCGATCCTGGGCGCGGGGGCCACGAACCAGGCGCCACACCGCGCAGGCCATGGCGGCGACGAGCAGCATTTGCGACAGCGTGACGGCCAGGATGAAAATGACGCTGCTCATTCGAAAATCTCCATCAACAGGTGCTCGTAGCGCTGCTTGATCGTGTCGATCCACTCCTGCTCGTCGACCAGATCGAGCACATGGATCAACAGCCTGCCATTGGCGGAATGGTATTCGAGCCATGCGGTGCCAGGGGTGCTGGTGACAATGCAGGCGAGCACGGCCAAGCCGGTGCGGTCGCGCAACTCAAGCGGGATGGTGACGAAGCCCGAGTTCCGTTGCCTGCGCCGTCCCTTCAGGATGATGCCGGCGACCGCGATGTTGGAACGGAAGATGTCGATGAAGACCACCCACAGAAGCTGCGGGATCTTGTCCCAGCGCCTGATCCTCGGCTTGGCGGGCTGAAGGGCTGCCATGGCTTGCGATGCACCAAGGGCAATGACGCTGCCCAGGACCAGGTGGCCAAGGGAGAATTTGTTGAGCAGCAGCCACATGACCAGCAGCGATACCGTCAACACAGGAAAAGGCAGCCAGCGTGTCATTTGGCCTCCAAAGTCTTGGGGCCGGGCAGACTGGGTGCCGACATGACATCTGAAATGTAGCTCTTCGGATCATGCAAAGACCGTGAGGTGGCATCCATATATGCCATCACCTTGCCACCTTGGACGCTCAGTCCCAGGCACAGGACGAGCAGGATGGCGACTGGCGCGAATTCCATGACCAGCACACGCGGCACCGTGCCTTCGACCGGCGCCCAGAAGGTGCGGATACCGGCGCGTGTCATGGCGATCATCGCTGCCAGGCCCGACAGAATAAGCAGGGCCACGAACACCCATGTCGTTATCGAAATCTCTCCCCTGCTAGCGCCAAGTCCGTCAGGATTGAACAGCGCTGTCAGCATGGCGAATTTGGCGATGAAGCCGGAAAGCGGAGGCAAGCCGGCCAAAAGCAGGGCCGTGCC
>NZ_JBFUIP010000319.1:0-3089 GCF_056401815.1 Aminobacter sp. P4_D5
GCGCCCAAAGCTGCGGCTCGTTTTTGACCAATCAGCCCGCAGCCAACAATGGCCACACCTGGGCGTTTATCTGTCATGCACGCTAAACCCTTCTGATCGGATACGGCGGAATCGATAACGTTGCGATGGCCGGATACGCAAGCCAATGTTGCTCGTGTGAGGCAGTTTTGCAGTACATTCCGTATTCTGCGGACGCTTTGAACTCCTAAACTGCCATTGCCAGGAGCGCCCATAGCTTGGGAGCCTTTCCAGAAGGCTCAATTTATTTGTCGCCCCAGGCAATTCCTCTATCGCGACCAGTGATACGACGGAGTGTATAAGCGTCTGAAGTGGCCAACTCGTCGCGATGCTCCGGCCATTGCTCCCAGTTGTCCCACATGGCGCTAATCAGCTTGCCCGTAATGCCATCGCTCTTGGCAGAGGCCAGAAAGAGCGCAAGACTGGCCCCTGCCTCCAGGGGAGCCCCGCCAGTTTCTTTCTGCTTAAGTGATCTTTCGTAGAACGCTTTGCCTACTTTTTCGGGGCCCGCCTCAATAACCTCTTCCAACATCCGCGTATTAAGAGCGCCCGGTGCTATGCAATTGACGTCGATGCCGCTTCCCCGAACTTCTTCCGCCAGAGTTTCTGCAAAGCGCACGATGGCAGCCTTCGACGCAGCGTAAGCACTGACGCGCGGCAGGGGATTTGTCGCACCCCCACCTGACAGCTGGATGATCTTGCCGTACCCTTTGCTTTTGAAGTGACCAAGCAGTGCTCTGCACATCATCACCGAGCCAAAGACATTGATCTCCATGGCACGAACCCAGTCGGACCAATCGATTTCTTCGATATCGCCTTTCGGACCGTACACCCCAGCGTTGTTGACAAGGATATGGCAATCGCCAAACTCGGCAAGAGTGGCCTCTGCCACAGCCAGCACGTCCGATTCCTTCGACACGTCTGCAGCGAGCGACATGACCTTCTGTCTCGGGCCTGCGACCGCCTGTAAGTCAGCGTGAGCCTGAGACAGGAGCTGCGCATTTCTGGCGCAGATCATCAGGTTGGCGCCGGCCTTGAGATAGGCCTTAGCAATCTCCAGTCCCAAGCCTTGATTAGCGCCTGTGATGACGGCAATTCTGCCAGCTAGCTGCATATTCAGTTTGTTTCCTTATGGGTCTGCTTGCTGCCGACCGCGACATATGCGATGCCTTGGGCTTGCGCTTGAGTGCCAAGAAAGCGGTTTGCATCGATCAAGGTGATACGGTTGCAAATTTCTGGCTGGATCGCCGCGATTTCAGCTTGGTATTCTGGCCATTCCGTTCCCACAACCAAAATCTCAGCGTCTGATACCGCATCTCGTGCATTGTTGTAGCGCGTGACCTTGTTTTGCCACTGCTCAGGCAAATTGAGCACCGCAGGATCGTGAACTCGGAGATTAGCACCTTGTTCGATGAGCCAATTACATAGCTCCACCGATTGCGATCGTCGCAGAGTGCTGGTGCCGGGTTTATATGTCAGTCCCCAGACAGCGACATTGACCCCGGTGAGAGTATCGACAAGACCACTGATCTTGCGACGCACCCACCCTTTGTGTTCGTCGTTGCTCACCTTGACAGACGACAGAATTGGCGACGCCAGTCCGTATGCGCTACTTTTCTGTTCCAGGAACAGGATATCGCGGGCGAGCGTCCCGCCAGCGAACGGGCCACCTGGCGACAGATAAGCCTTAGGGCCGATCCGCGCCTCCGACTTAAGGCCTCGCTCAACTTCCTTGGCGTCCGCTCCAACCATTTCGCATATGGCGGCGATCTCATTGGCGAAGGTAATGGATGTTGCAAGGAAAGAGTTGATCGCGTGTTTCGTCATCTCAGCGGATTCGACCGACATCCACTCGATCCTAGCGGTTRTTGGTAGAAGCACACGTTGCAAAAATTCCTTGGTCTGTACGTCCCGGACGCCGATGACGATGCGGTCAGGATCCAGAAACACCTTAAGGGCATTACCGAGACGCAGGTTTTCCGGACTGCAAGCAAAACGGATATCCTGCCGGCCAAGCTCGCGAGCCCGACCCTCCAGCGCAGAGACCGATCCGACCGGCATCTGGGACGAAACCAATACCACTGCTCCGAGGGGCAGGAGCGGCAAGCTTGCCTCTACCCTAGAAGCAACAAAATCTACATCAGCTTGGTCGTCCTCATCGACGGGCGTATCATAGGCAATCCACAGCAGCTCGGCGTCGGAAAGCGCAGCCACGGCGTCCGTAGTGAATTTCAACGTGCCGCTCGACAGGCCTGCGCTGATGAGCTCATCCAGACCAGGTTCAAGCAAAGGAGCTCGGCCCTGTGCGAGGCCATTGATGGTCTCGCTATCTGCATCGACACCGGTAACCTGATGTCCTGCGAATGCTAGACACGCGGCGGTGACGGAACCAAGATGCCAAAGGCCTTGAACAGCAATACGCATTTCAATGCCTCGCTTCGAAAACCCATTCATTTGACCGCAAGTAGTCCACGGTTTTCAGGATGCCCTCGCGGATAGTGAATTTGGGC
Organism: Aminobacter sp. P4_D5; assembly: GCF_056401815.1. Taxonomy (NCBI): domain Bacteria; kingdom Pseudomonadati; phylum Pseudomonadota; class Alphaproteobacteria; order Hyphomicrobiales; family Phyllobacteriaceae; genus Aminobacter; species Aminobacter sp. P4_D5. The sequence goes on from NZ_JBFUIP010000319.1 coordinate 2,529, forward strand.
TTCCAACCGAGGGACTGTATTTTGGTAGTATCGAGGAAGATGAACGGATTGTCTCCGATCCAGCCACGGTCACCGCCAGTGTATTCAAGATGAGGTGACACGCCTAGGCTTTCACAAATCCAGCCGATCGAATCGTTTACTTCGCAGTAGCCGTCAACGCCCAAATTGAAGATGTTGACCTTCTCGCCGGCCTTGTCCATGGCAAGCAGGATCGCATCGATGCAATCCTGAACATAGAGGTAGGATTTGCGCTGCTTGCCGTTTCCAAGGATCGGAAGGCGCGTAGGGTCTGCCATCAGCTTCTGGTAGAAGTCAAAGACATGGCCATGGGTATAACGCTCCCCAAGAATCGACACGAAGCGGAATATGCAGGCTTGAAACCCGAACCCCTCGCAATAGGCTGAAATCAGCCCTTCGCCAGCGGCTTTAGATGCGCCGTAAAGAGAGGTCTGTATTGGAAAAGGTCCGTCTTCCGGCGTTGGGACAACCTGTGCCTCGCCGTATACCGAACCGGTTGATGAGAAGGCTATCTTGCGGATGCCATTTGCGCGCATCGCTTCC
>NZ_JBFUIP010000320.1:0-3037 GCF_056401815.1 Aminobacter sp. P4_D5
CAACGATCCCACGCTCCAGCAGCAATTCTTCGACCAGGCGCAGGCTCAATGGGAACCGGAAATAGAGCCAGACCGCGTGCGCGATAATCTGGGGTGGGAAACGATGGCGCTTGTAGCTGACGGCCGTGGTCATACCTCCGCGTCTATACCGCAAGTCCTGATACTTGGTTTATGTGACAAGCCCTCCGCTCAACCTTAGCGTACGATTTTGAGTAGCACTTGTTCTGACCCCGGATTGGCGCGTCGCGCCTATTCATGCCTGATAACAACCTGCTCGAGTAGGACCATCGGCGTTCAAGAGCCGCGTCTGATCGATGCTCGGCTTCAAATCACCGACATCAACCGCGATCTCCTGGGCGGCATTGAAATGGTCCACATGATGCGCAGACGATAGGCGAGATACGCGTTTAATCCGAATCCATCTCTGGCCGGGCAGTTCAAAATTGTTGCCGCATAATTGCCCTCGTGCCGGGTGCTCTTGCGCTCCATTCAGCCGTTGCAACAGAACCAAAGCGACATGCCTTAGCGAAGAACCGCCCGGATCGCATCGGCTGCCGCGACGACGACGATGTCTGCTTCCTCGCGGGTCAGGCAAAGCGGAGGCGCGAAGCCGAGAATGTCGCCCTGCGGCATGGCGCGGCCAATCACGTTGCGTTCCAGCAGCGCGGCCGCGACCTGCGGTCCAATCTTTTGCGATGGTTCGAAGAACTTGCGATCGTCCCTGTCCTCGATAAATTCGACGGCGGCCAGCATGCCATCGCCGCGCACGTCGCCGACATTGGCGTGACCGCCGACGGCTTTCGCTAGTTCTTCGCGGAAATAGGCGCCGGTCGAACCCGCGTTCTCCACCAGGCCGAGTTCGTCGATCAGCTCGAGATTGGCTACGCCCGCAGCGGCGCAGATCGGGTGGGCCGAATAGGTCCAGCCATGGCCGATGGGCCCGAGCGTGTCCGAACCCTGCACCAGCACCTGCCACATCGCGTCGGCGACGATGACGCCGGACAGCGGCGCATAGGCCGAGGTCAGACCCTTGGCGATGGTGATCAGGTCCGGCTTGATGCCGTAGTGGCCCGAGCCGAACATCGTGCCGAGACGGCCGAAGCCGGTGACGACCTCGTCGGCGACGAGCAGCACGTCATACTTCTTCAGCACCGCCTGGATCCTCTGCCAGTAGCCGGCGGGCGGCGGCACGATACCGCCGGTGCCCAGGATCGGCTCGCCGATGAAGGCGGCAACCGTGTCGGGCCCTTCGGCCAGGATCATTTCCTCCAGCTTGTCGGCGCAGAACTGCGAGAACTGCTCCTCGCTCATCGACCGGTCCTCGCGGCGGAAGTAATAGGGTGCCTCGGTGTGCAGGATCGGCGCACGCGGTAGGTCGAAAGCGTTGTGGAACAGATGCAGGCCGGTCAAAGAGCCGGTCATCACGCCCGAGCCATGATAGCCGCGCCAGCGCGAGATGATCTTCTTTTTCTCGGGGCGGCCGAGCACGTTGTTGTAGTACCAGATCAGCTTGATGTTGGTCTCGTTGGCGTCCGAGCCGGAGAGGCCGAAATACACCTTCGACATGCCGGCCGGCGCGCGGTCGATAATCATCTTGGCAAGCTGGATCGAGGCGTCGGTGCCGTGGCCGACATAGGCGTGGTAGTACGCAAGCTCCTTGGCCTGCGCGGCAATCGCATCGGCGATCTTTTGGCGGCCATAGCCGACATTGACACAGTACAGGCCGGCGAAGGCGTCGAGGCTTTTGCGGCCTGTCACGTCGGTGATGTAGACGCCTTCTCCGCCAGCCATGACGCGGGTCGGGGTTTCGCCGCGCGCATGCATTCCCATGTGGGTCGAGGGATGGAAGAAATGATCGCGGTCCCAGGCGGTGCGTTCGTTGGACGGATCGAGCATGTGAAACTCCTTGAGTGAAATCGGATCAGGCGGCGTCGAGGCAGAGATATTTGAGGTCGGTGAACGCCTCGATGCCGTGACGGGAACCTTCGCGGCCAAGGCCGGRCTGCTTGACGCCGCCGAAGGGAATCGGGGCGCCGGTGATCTTGACGCGGTTGATCGCGACCATGCCGTAGTCGAGCGCACGGCCCATGCGCAGCTGACGCGCGCCGTTCTCAGTCACGACATAGGCGACGAGGCCGTATTCGGTGTCGTTGGCGCGCGCGACGACTTCCGCCTCACTGTCGAAGGGGGTGACGGCCGCCACCGGCCCAAACGTCTCGTCGCGCATGATCTCGGCTGTGTCCGCAACGTCGGCGAGCAGCGTCGGCTCGAAAAACAGCGCGCCCTGCGCCGAGCGTTTTCCGCCGGTCCGGATGCGCGCGCCCTTGGCGAGCGCATCGGCCACCTGGCTTTCGACCTTGGCGAGCGCCCGCGCGTGCATCAGCGGGCCGATCTCGGAGGCTTCGTCAACGCCGGGGCCGACCTTCAGCGCGGCGATGCGTTTGGAATAGGCATCGCAGAATGTCTCGTAGAGGCCGCGCTGCACATAGATGCGATTGGCCGCGAGGCAATCCTGGCCAGACGTGGCGAACTTCGCGTCGATGGCGATGTCGACGGCGCGGTCGAGATTGGCGTCGTCGAACACGATCAGCGGCGCTTGGCCGCCCAATTCCATGACGAGACGCTTCATCGTCGGCGCGCATTGCGCGGCGATCAGCCGGCCGATCTCAGTCGAGCCGGTGAAGCTCAGCGCGCGAACGCGGGCGTCGCGGCACAGCTCGCCGACGATGGTGGCGGCATCGCCGGTGACCACGTTGAAGACGCCGGGGGGAATGCCGGCGCGCTCGCCGAGTTCTGCCAGCGCGAGCGCCGAGAGCGGTGTTTCGGAGGACGGGTGCGCGACAACCGTGCAGCCGGCGGCAAGGGCCGCGGCAGCCTTGCGGGTCAGCATGGCGGAGGGGAAATTCCACGGCGTCACCACGCCGACTACCCCGACCGCCTCGCGCCGCACCATCATCTCGGCGCCGGCAAGATGGCTGGTGACGCTCTCGGCGTTGAGCCGCTTGCCCTCCTCGGCGTACCACTCGATGAAGGAGGC
>NZ_JBFUIP010000321.1:0-2908 GCF_056401815.1 Aminobacter sp. P4_D5
TGTCTGCATTGCGCCCCATTGTCGGCCATAGAGACCATTGTTTCCTTTCTCCGAAAGCAGCCATCGCATCAAGGCGACGTAGCCGCTCGTATGCTAGGAGTATTGATGGTCCAGACGTTGGACGCAATTACAGAAGCGCTTCAATCCATTGCTTGTCGCGGTGAGTGCCAATTGCCGAACGAAAAAAGCGCGAATACTCTTGGTCCTGATCTAGGTATCGCCTGACATGGGCCGCTACGTCTGCGGGAGGCGCATCGCCTGCCATCTTGACGAGCAAAGACAAGCCTTGCCAAACTTTCTTCCGATCTTCCGGCACATTCCAATCGTTGAAACCCAGTTGCTCGATCGTGTATAGCGCACGCTCGTGCTCCCATGTTCCGGGCGCGCTTGCAGGCTTCACTTCACCGTCGATGCCATACGCCAACAGATCGCAATCCGATTGGACACAGGGGTCAAGGAAGCGAGGCACTTCTTGTTCCACCGTGATTGAGGTTGGAGCGCAGCGCGTGTGCTCAGATTCAATCGGGAATTCGTTCCACTTACCACGGCGCGTAGTTCGATTTATTTTCTCGGGCCGATTGCATCGCTGACATGATAGGCGGAAGTTCCACCACTCATAAGCCAGCCAATAATAGCCGAACCCCCCGGGAAGGGGATGGCCATCGACAGTGACCCCAAGTTTCGGCCGGAAGTGATCCACGTCGAAAGGCGACCGAGGACTCTTACCTTCGCAATACCAGCACTTCTCATAGCTCAAATTCGACAGCCACGATTTCAAGCGGCCCCAGCTTGTAGTCTTATTCAAATATTCGGCGCGCAGCTGCTGGGTGGCTTTGCCCGCAAGCGCAGTCGTTCGGCCAGCGTAAACTTTGGACCACTTCTTCGGCAAATTTGGAGGGAGTGCGACGGCAATGAACCTCAAGGGCGTTCCTGCTGCAAATCTGAGAGCAGGCTGACGACCAGAGCCTGTAGCGCTCTTTCCTTGTTCTCCGGAGTTACGATTGCGCCGTTCATTTCTCCATCGTTTGCCAGGTCAAACCGAGCTCGAAGAAACTCCTGCTCAAGCCTGTCTCGCATCGCAAAATTAAAGTCCAAGCCTTCAAGTCCTTTCCGCAATTCTGCGATCCGGGTCCGCTCCTGATCAGTTAAATCAGTCTTGGCAGACAAGTTATGCAATTCGACCAGGTCATCATTGGTCTGCTGATCGAGACTTGTGCCCAAACCAAACATGTCGCTGGTGACAATATTCGCGAAGCCCATCCCCTTTGGATCGAGCGCCGGATTTTCTGACAATACTTTTGATTCCGGCGTCCGATATAGGATCTGCACCTGCTCTTTGGCGAGTTCGGCGATTGCCAACGGATTATGTGTTGTGATCAGGATGTGGCTGTTCTCACGGTCACCGTCATTTTGTCCGGCGAACCTACGAAGATAGCTGAGGTAATCGACCGCCCAGCGCGGGTTGAGGTGCGTGTCAGGCTCGTCAAGCAGGAAGAGGCTTTCACTTTCGGCCGTGAACCTCAGCAAGCCAAGCACAGTCAACAGCTGCTGCTCTCCTTCGCTCAGCTCTCGGAATGTTACAGTCCCGTCGTTTTTCTTGAGGCGCACGCGTATGCGCACTTCTTCGATAAGTTGCGAGACGTGGGTGCTTTCCATGTCCCGGAAGAACTCAGCTGGGCGCTGTGCGCCGACGAGCTCGCGCAGGGATTCAATATCCTTGACGTAGAGATACTTGAACTGAAGGGTTTCTTTGCTCCACAGCGACACGTCCACGCGGCGGCTCGTTTCAATCGGAGCAAGGGCAATATCCTGAAGTCGGCTCAAGAAATCCGCGACAACGCCCTTTGCGTACCAAAATCTTGGGTCACCTTCTTTGGACTTCCACGGTGGCTGACGAAGGACGAACAGGACGGATTCTATACCCTCGTCTGGATCAATGCCGAGATGATCGGCGAGGAATTCTCGAACCTCATTTGACTGCTGGATCAGGAACGCCAACAAGACAAATTGGCTATGGACTGGCAACGCATAGAAGAGCCGTTTCAAGCCGGGGTTTTTGCCCTGCCGAAGCTGCCTGTCAAAGGTCTCCAGATATGGCTTGAACACCTCATAGAGGCGGTCACTTTGGCCCGAGTAATAAGCGAAAACAAATCGTGGCAGGTGTCGCGCTCCTGCGTCGAAGAACGCCTTGAGGGTCACCTTTTTCCCTCGCAGCGGAGATGTTTCTGGCTCGCCATCAATAAACGGCGTTAGTGTTCTCACGCCTCTCGCTTCAACGTCGGATGCGACATGGATTATCAGCGCTTCCCTGTCCCTGTCAGGGTCCGCATCGATGTTGATGTGTAGGGTCCCATCGCCGCTGCCCATACGGTAGGTCAAATTGTAGGCGAACGTAGGCTTGCGTTCATCCTGAATCAGATCACGGAACAAGACAGCCAAGGCTTCAAGAACATTGGATTTCCCGGTGCCATTCCAGCCGATTACCACCGTAATCCAGTGTTTTTGATCGAAGTCTACGGTGACGTCTTTCAGGTTCTTAAAGCAATGGGTCGGGCTGTCCTTCGCACTGCCGATCGTGATCTTGTCAAGGCGCATCGTTCACATGACCTTCAGACGTAGCCGGTCGTGCAGCTTCCGCCCTTGATCGTCATTGACTGGTTCAGCCTCAATCCTGCCAGCCTTGTCGAGCTTGCGCAGCTCTGCATAGATTTTCTCGATCTCGTCCGTAGTCGCAGCACCGCCCATTCCGCATTGTTGGAAGGCATCCTGCGCAGAAACCCAATCTCTAGCTTCGGCGAGAACTTGTTCGAGGTTTTTGGCCATGGTCTGCAAATCCTTCGGGAGCCTTGTCTTGTGTGCTTGTTTGGTGCGCTTCGCCTTCGGCTCAGCGGCACGCTCTGCCTTAATC
>NZ_JBFUIP010000322.1:0-2847 GCF_056401815.1 Aminobacter sp. P4_D5
AGACCAGCCCGCCATTCCCGGGCATATGGTAAAGTTCTTCGCCTTCGATCGCGATGTGACCGTCATCGATACGCTCAAGAGTCATCAGGATACGCAGGATGGTCGTCTTGCCCGAGCCGGATGGACCTATCAGCGCCAGCTTTTCGCGCGGCATCACCTGCATCGACAGTTGGTCCAGCACCTTGAAGACGCCGAAGCTCTTGCTGATCGCGTCGATCTTGATGATAGGCTCAGCCATCGTTACTCCGGTCTGACGGTCCGATGCCTGAACGATGTTAAACTTACCAAATCATGTCAATTCGAAAAATAATATCATGACAATTATTCTGATTGTGCCCGTTTCCTGATCCAAAAACTAGATCGCGAGCAGAAGATGCTCCGGCTCGCCCAGCAACAGTCGTGCGACGATGCCAAGGCCCGCGCGCAGTTCGCCTTCGGTGGTGGAACCCAGCGACACCCGCACGGCGGACTGCCACGGCGCGTCCGAGGTCCGGAACGATAGGCCGGGCGCGATCGCGACGCCCTGCAGGCGGGCCTGCGCGACGAAACCTTCCTCGGTGCGGTTGTCCGGCAATGGCAGCCACAGATGCAAGGCATTGGGATGCGTCGACACGCGCCCTGCGCCCAGCAACTCGGCAACGATCGTCTGCCGCCGTTGCAACGCGTTGCGCTGCCACCGCACCAGTTCCATCGCGGTTCCGTCCGTCACCCATTTCGAGGCGATCTCGGCGAGGATCGGCGTCGCCATCCAGTTCGACACCAGGTGCCGGTTCGCGACGGCGGCGGCGTAACGATCTGGTGCGACCAGATAGCCCAGGCGCAGGCCGGGGACCGTGATCTTGGTGAAACTGGTCAGATAGAGCGTGCGCTCGGGCGCAAGCGCGGCGATCGGCGGCGGCCGATCCTCGATCAGCGGACCGAGCACGTCGCTTTCGATGATGGCGATGTCGTGCTTGCGGGCGACCTCGGCCAGCGCCGCGCGCCGGCTCTCGCTCATCAGCGTCGCGGTCGGGTTGATCACCGATGGCTGGACGAAGACGGCGCGGATGTCGGCATCGCGGCATGCCTTGTCGAACGCATCCGGGAGGATGCCGTCTTCGTCGATCGGCAGGCCTTCCAGGTTGAAGCCGAGATATGTCGCCAGCGGCACCAGCGTGTGGTGGCCGATGGCTTCGGTGGCGACGGTCGATCCGGGCGGCGCCACGCTCATCAATGCAACCGTCATCGCCGCGGTCGCCCCATTGGTCAGAGTGACGTTCTGGGCCGATGCGGCGATACCGCATTCCCTCAGCCATTCCACCGCAATAGCGCGGTGGCGCGGGAAAACGACGTTCGGACGGAATGACAAAGCAGAGCTCGACGGCAGATGCTGTCCCAGCCAGGTCAACGCCTGCTTCAGCCGCTCGAGATGCATCGGCTCGCAGACGGGCTTCAGGATCGACAGGTCGATCACCTCGCCCAGCCGCTCCGGCAGATAAGGCGGCTCGACCTCGCGCCGCGCGGTCTGGACGAAACTGCCGCGCCCGACCTCGCCGGAGATCAGCCCGCGCCGGATCAGCTCCTCATAGGAGCGGCTGACCGTCTGCACCGACAGGCCGAGCTGGTAGGCGAGCTTGCGGTGAGTCTGCAGGCGCGTGCCGTTCGGCAGCCGGCCGTCATGGATGGCGCGGGCGAACTGGTCGGCCAGCGAGAGATAGGCGGGGCGCTTGAGGAGGCCAGGGTCGGGCTGCCAGATTGTCATGACTTATTAGAGATCGAAATCAGTGCAATTGACAATGGGTCAAAGCCGATCTCATGGTCGCGCATGCGCAGTTTACACAGGCCAGCATGATCAAGCTCGACGCCATCGACCTCAAGATTCTCGACGCGATCCAGCGCGACGGACGCATCACCAAGCTGGCGTTGGCCGAGAAGGTCGGCCTGTCGCCGACGCCCGCCTGGCTGCGGCTGCGCAAGCTGGAAAAGGCCGGCATCGTCAGCGGCTATAATGCATCGCTCGAACTGCGCGCCGTGGCGCCGATCGCAACTGTGCTGGTCGAGGTGACGCTGCGCAGTCACCGCCAGGCGGATTTCGACCGTTTCGAGCGGGTCGTCCGCAAAACGCCCGAAATCGTCTGCTGCTGGTCGGTCGGCGGCGGCATCGACTACATGCTGAAGATCGTGGCACGCGACATCGACGCCTACCAGCGTCTCGTCGACGGGCTGCTCGAGTGCGAGATCGGCATCGACCGCYACTTCACCTACATCGTGACGCGGACAGTGAAGGAAAATGAACCTGTCCCGGTCGGCGGCCTGCTGGCCGACAGAGGCACGCAATCGCAATAGATAATCTCTCTAAGAAAGCTCGGTCTGGCAGCCAAATCGCCTGCATCGGGCAGCGGGTTTGGACCATCCTACTGGTTCCGCGCGGCTATCATCGGTCATCTCATGGAGGTTCCGATGACCGCACGACTTGCAGCCGCACACAGCAGCGACCTTGACCATCTCGCCGACCACCGGTTGCTGCGCCAGCTCGCCTATGTCGATGGCAAGTGGACGGCCGGCTCAAAGGTAGCCTCCTTCGACGTGAGGGATCCGGCAAATGGCGCCGTTATCGCCAATGTCGCAGCTTTAGACGCCAGCCAGACCGGAACCGCCATCGATGCAGCGTATGCCGCCTTTCCGGCATGGCGCGGCCTCCTGCCGCAACAGCGGGCAGCGATTCTGCGGCGCTGGTTCGAGCTCATCGTCGCCGCCAGGGAAGACCTTGCGCTGATCATGACGCTGGAACAGGGAAAGCCGCTGCAGGAATCGCGCGGCGAGATCGACTACGCAGCCTCCTTCATCGAGTGGTACGCCGAGGAGGGC
>NZ_JBFUIP010000323.1:0-2808 GCF_056401815.1 Aminobacter sp. P4_D5
GCCGCCGCCTGGGTCAGCCCGAGATGCCCGTGGCCGAAGGCGTAGTGCACGTTGGGATGGCTGCGCGAGCCGCCAATGACCGGCAGCGAGTCGGGCAGCGACGGGCGGAACCCCATCCATTCGCGCCCACCCGAGGGGTCTAGCCCGGGCAGGAATCGTCTTGCCTTCTCGAGCATCGCCTTTGACCGGGCGTAGTTCGGCGCACGCGCAAGGCCGCCGAGCTCGACCGCCCCGCCAATACGCAGGCCGGTGGCTAGCGGAGTGATGACGAAGCCATGACCGGAAAAGATCAGCTGGCGCTTCACGTCGAATGCGCCGGTCGGAAGCGTGGTGTTGTAGCCACGCTCGGTTTCGAGCGGGATGAAATCGCCAAGCTGGCGCGCCAGCAGATGTGACCAGGCGCCGGCTGCGATCAGCACCTGGCGGGCAAACAGCGTGCGGCCCCGCTTGAGCTGGACCAGGATGCGGTCGCCAGTCTGCCTGACAAGACCGACATCGCCCTTGATAAAGGCTGCACCTTTGGTTTCGGCATAGCGCCAGATCGCCTTGCCGAGATCCTTCGGGTCGGACACCGTCTTCCAGCCGGGCACGAAGGTACCGCGCATGAAGCGGTCGGCGAGCCCGGGCTGGTAGCCAGCAAGCTCGCTCTTTTCGAGATGTCTGCAGGCAATGCCGAAACGGTCGCGCGCCGCCCAACTCGGCAGCGCTGTCTTGAATTCCGCCTGGCTCTCATAGAGTTCCAGCGAGCCGTCTTCGCGCAGCATCGAGCCGGTATTGGAGCGTGCCATCAGCGACGTCCATTCCTGCTCGGCGAGTTTCATCAGCCCGGCTTGCGCTGTGAGGCTGGCCTCGTAGTTGGAGGGCGTCCCGGCCTGCCAGAAGCGATAAAGCCACGGTGCGAGCTGGGGCAGATATGCGGGCGGAATGCTGAGCGGGCCGAGCGGGTCGGCCAGCCACTTCGGCACGTTGCGCATCATGCCCTTGTGGGCGAGCGGCAGCACGTCTGAGAAGGCGAGAGCACCGGCATTGCCGGAACTCGTTTCCTCGCAGGTGCCTGTACGGTCCAAGACCGTCACCTTGCGGCCGGCATCGACGAGATAGGCAGCCGCCGCGATGCCAACGATGCCGGCACCGATGATGGCGATGTCGATCTCCTCGACCGCCGCGCTCATGACTTGCTCCTCCCCAGGGCGTCCCTCCCCGACTGCTTGCAGCGCTCTCCCGACAGCGACTGGCGCTGCATCCCCACCCGATCATTGGTGCCGATTTCAAAAATCTCTGCAAGCTTGATGTTTGCGGACCAGATAGGTCGAGACGTCGAGATCGGGCCATTGCGGCGGCCACCTCCGGCCACATGCTGGGCCCCTCCATTGATATATCAACGATATATGACGGTGCAATCAAGTTGCCGATCCACCTTCGCGCCTGATATATCAAGTATATATCATTGCGCTTTCAAGAGATTCGGTCATGCAAGCTGAGAAACTGGAACCGGCTGCGATACGAGCCTATCTTGAGCTTGAACGGCTGATCGTGACCCTCGAACTTGCCCCTGGCAGCGTTGCCACCGAAGGCGGGCTGATCGATCTGCTCGGTCTCGGCCGCACGCCGGTGCGCGAGGCGATCCAGCGTCTGGCCTGGGAAGGGCTTATCGAGATCAGGCCGCGCGCCGGCCTGGCAATCGCGCCGCTGCATCCCGGCGACTGGCTGCGCGTGCTCGATGCGCGCCGTGGTATCGAGGTTGTGCTTGCCCGTTCGGCGGCCCGTTTCGTCACCCGCGACGCGGCCAACCGGTTTCATGCCGCAGCTCTTGCCATGCAAAAAGCGGTGATCGCTACCGACGTATTTGGCTTTCTCGAAGCCGACAAGGCGATCAATGAAGCACTGGCGCTCGCCGCCGACAACGACTTCGCCGCCCGTCTCGCAGCGCCCCTGCAAACCCACAGCCGCCGCTTCTGGTTCCGCTATCAGCGCGACACCGGGCTCGCAGCATCAGCCGAACATCACGTCGCGCTGATCCGCTCGATCCTCGAACGCGACGAGGATGGCGCTGCCCAAGAGGCGGAGCGATTGATGACGATGCWGCGCGGCCAGGCCGAGGCAGCAGCGACGCGTTAGGCCTCAGGCCTCGAGCATGGCGGCAAGAAGCGGATGTGGCGTTTCAGCAAAAGGATTGACTACGGTAACCCCGCCCCATGTGAAGCCATCCTGCATGTCTTCCGACAGCAACAGACGACAACCGGCACCCGACGCGACGCAGAGTATGACGGCGTCCCAAATACTCAACCTATGGTCGACAGCCAGATCCACCGCCTTGGACATGACATCAGGCGTCGTATTGGCGACGGCAAATGTGTCGCGCCACTGCAGGATCGCGTCGCGTGCTTCCAACGGACTGCGACCTGCCTTGCGCACAAGGACGGTGAACAACTCGCCCAGAACCTGGATCGGCACCAAGGTTTCGTCTTGCGGAATGCGCGTAAGCAGGTCGAGCGCCAAGGCTGCACGACCTGCGTCATTGACGCCTTCCGCATAGGCCAGAATGTTGGTGGCCAGCGCGAACCGCATCAGTGGTCGTAGAGCTCTTCGCGCGACCAACGCCCGACATCGGCCGGAGCCTGCCGGCGCAGGCGCTCCAACAAAATCTGCTTTGCGGCGCGCGCAACCTGGCCGAGTTCAGTTGCTGGCACGAAACGCGCGACAGGCCGGCCGTGGCTTGTCACCACAAAGCTGCTGCCATCGCGCACTTCCCGCAGAAGTCGGGAAAACTCCCGATTGGCATCGGCAGCCGAAATCTTCTCGTCCATA
>NZ_JBFUIP010000324.1:0-2751 GCF_056401815.1 Aminobacter sp. P4_D5
GGGCCGAGCCGATCAGGCGGCGGCGGCCATCGCTGCCTTGACAGCTGCGACCGCCTCGGCTGCCTTGGTGGCGTCTGGGCCGCCGGCTTGGGCCATGTCGGCACGACCGCCACCGCCCTGGCCGCCGAGGGCGGCGGAGGCCACGCGGACCAGATCGACCGCGCTGAAGCGCTTGGTCAAATCTTCGGTGACGGCGACAACGACGCTCGCCTTGCCGTCATCGCCCGCGCCAACGAACACCACGACGCCCGAACCGAGCGACGCCTTGCCGGAATCGGCGAGCGGCTTGAGGTCCTTGGGCGACACGCCTGAAACCACCTTGCCGAGGAAGCTGACGCYGGCAACCGTTTCGCTCTCTTCGGTGGCGCCGCCGCCATTGGAACCGCCAAGCGCCAGCTTCTTGCGCGCCTCGGTGAGCTCGCGCTCGAGCTTCTTGCGTTCCTCGACAAGCGCCTCGACCCGCGCCAGCACGTCGGCAGGTGCGACCTTGAGCGACGCTGCAACAGCCTTCAGGCGACGATCCTGCTCGTCGAGGTGGCGACGGGCGGCTTCGCCTGTCAGTGCCTCGATGCGGCGCACGCCGGCGGCAACAGCGCTGTCGGAGACGATGCGCACCAGGCCGATATCGCCCGTGGCAGTGACATGCGTGCCACCGCAGAGCTCGACCGAATAAGGCCGATTGGCCTTGGCACCGTGGATACCGGTGCCCATCGAAACGACGCGGACCTCGTCGCCATATTTCTCGCCGAACAGCGCCATCGCACCCTCGGCGATGGCATCGTCGACGCTCATCAGGCGCGTGATGACCGGGCTGTTCTGGACCACGATCTCGTTCGACATGCGCTCGACTTGCTCGAGCTCGTCGGCCGAAATCGGCTTGTTGTGCGAAATGTCGAAGCGCAGCCGTTCGGGCGCCACCAGCGACCCCTTTTGCGCCACATGGGTGCCGAGCACCTCGCGCAGCGCCTCGTGGATGAGGTGGGTCGCCGAGTGGTTTGAACGCAAGCGAGTCCGCCTATTATGGTCAACTTTCAGCTCGACGACGGCACCAGTCTTGAGCTTGCCGCTGGTCACCTTGCCGTAGTGAACGAACAGGCCGTCCGCCTTTTTCTGCGTGTCGGTTACCTCGATGGTGAAGCCCTCGCCCGACATCGTGCCGGTGTCGCCCATCTGGCCGCCCGATTCACCATAGAAAGGCGTCTGGTTGACGATGATGGCAACGGTCTCCCCTGCCACAGCGTTTGCAACCTCGGCACCATCCTTGATGAGCGTCAGGACCACGCCTTCGGCCTGCTCGGTCTCGTAGCCGAGGAATTCGGTGGCGCCGTTCCTGTCCTTGACGCCGAACCAGACCGTCTCGGTTGCGGCTTCGCCGGAACCGGCCCAATTGGCACGKGCCTCGGCCTTCTGGCGCGCCATGGCATCGGTGAAGCCGGCGAGATCGACCGAGATGCTGCGCTGGCGCAATGCGTCCTGCGTCAGGTCGAGCGGGAAGCCATAGGTGTCGTAGAGCTTGAAGGCAGTCTCGCCGTCGAGCATGTCGCCGGCGCCGAGCGTCTCGGTGGCATCGGCGAGCAGGCCGAGGCCCCGCACCAGCGTCTTGCGGAAACGGGTCTCCTCCAGCTTCAGCGTCTCGGTGATGAGCGCCTCACCACGGCCAAGCTCGGGATAGGCCTGAGCCATCTCGCGCACCAGCGCCGGCACCAGCTTCCACATCAACGGTTCGTTGGCGCCGAGCAGCTGCGCGTGGCGCATGGCGCGGCGCATGATGCGACGGAGCACATAGCCGCGTCCTTCGTTCGACGGCAGCACGCCGTCGGCGACGAGGAAGCAGGACGAGCGCAGATGATCCGCGATCACGCGGTACGAGCCGACATTGGTCGCGTCCGGCCCGCGGCCGATCGCCGAGGACGCCGCGTCCATGAGATGGCGGAACAGATCGGTCTCGAAGACTGTCTCGACGCCCTGCAGGATCGAGGCCATGCGCTCGAGCCCCATGCCGGTGTCGATCGACGGCCGCGGCAGGTCGATGCGCTGATCCTTCGTCACCTGCTCGTATTGCATGAAGACGAGGTTCCAGAACTCAAGGAAGCGGTCGCCATCCTCCTCCGGGCTGCCGGGAGGGCCACCCCAGATATGATCGCCGCGATCGATGAAGATCTCCGAGCAAGGGCCGCAAGGACCGGTGTCACCCATTGCCCAGAAATTGTCCGACGTGGCGATGCGGATGATGCGGTCGTCGGAAAAACCGGCGATCTTCTTCCAGTAGCCGGCTGCCTCGTCGTCGGTGTGGTAGACGGTGACGAGCAGCTTGTCCTTATTCAGCCCGTATTCCTTGGTGATCAGGTTCCAGGCGAGCTCGATGGCGTGTTCCTTGAAATAGTCGCCAAACGAGAAATTGCCGAGCATCTCGAAGAAGGTGAGATGGCGGGCGGTATAGCCGACATTGTCGAGATCGTTGTGCTTGCCGCCAGCACGCACGCTCTTCTGGGCGGTCGCGGCGCGCGAATAGGGACGTTTTTCAAGACCGGTGAAGACGTTCTTGAACTGCACCATACCGGCATTGGTGAACATCAAGGTCGGGTCGTTGCGCGGCACGAGCGGACTGGAGGCCACCACCTCGTGCCCGTTCTTCTTGAAGTAGTCGAGAAATGTCGACCGGATCTCGTTCACGCCACTCATATCGCTGCCTTTGATCGCCGCCCTGAACAGATGCACCCCGCCCTTGTCAGGCGGAAATTGGAACTGCCT
>NZ_JBFUIP010000325.1:0-2697 GCF_056401815.1 Aminobacter sp. P4_D5
ACCGGAGCCTGAGTCATGGGTTTCTACACTGAATTGTTCGCCCGCCCTCGCCCCAAGGAGCAAGCCCGCTATCGGGCCGCGCTCGCTTTGCTGAATGCGATGGACAGCGCCGACCGCGCCGATATCGGCATCAAGCCGGCCGATTTCCCCCGCATCGCCCGCGAGATGTCGACCCGCCAGGCCTAAATGTTTGCGCGTCACCGCGCTGCCGCAATCGCTGATGCATGATTGCGGCAGGCAGGAGATTCGCAATGGGGACGTTTTTTACCACCGCAGCTTCAGTGCTCGTGTTTTCGGGCCTGTCTTGCCTTCAGGCGGTGGCGGCCGAAACGCCCTATCTCGATGATCGGTCCGACGCGGCGGCCGTGGTGCGCTCGCTCTACAATGCGGTGAGCCGGCAGGAATATGCCCGCGCCTGGGATTATTTCGGCGAGACCAAGCCCGCCAAGGATTTTGAGGCCTTCGCCAAGGGCTACGAGGCAACCGAGCGCGTCGAGGTCGAAACCGGTGCTGTCAGTTCCGAAGGTGCCGCCGGCAGCATTTTCTACAACATCCCCGTCGCCATTCGCGCCGTCGACAAGGACGGCACCGAAAAGATCTTCGCCGGCTGCTACACCGCGCGACAGGTCAACGGCTCGATCCAGGCGCCGCCGTTCAAACCGATCCAGCTCGACAAGGGCACGCTCAATCCAGCCGATGGCACGCTCACCGACGCATTGCCCAAGCAATGCGGTGACGCTCCGCCAGTCGAAACCGATGCGGTTTTCGATCTTGCCAGGAAGACATTCGCGGCCAGCCATCAGGCCCAATGCGACGTTGCCAAAGAAGGTGATGATGTCGCGCTAAGCTACAGGATTTCCTATCATAACAAGACCGACGCCGCCGACGCAGCACCCAGCGAAGCCCGGCTGTTTCGTTTCTTCTGCCAGATGGGCGCCTACAACGAGACCCATATCTATTACCTCTGGAACGAAGCCGACGGCCTCAACGAGCAGCATTTCGCTACGCCCGAGCTCGACATCCGCTACGAGAACGACAATTCCGAAGGCAAGCTCGAAAGCGTCGACGTCATTGGCTACCGCTCCGAAAACGCGCTGGTCAACTCGTCCTTCGACGAAAAGACCCTGACGATCCTGTCGCACAACAAATGGCGCGGCGTTGGCGACGCCTCGTCCGACGGCACCTGGATTTTCCGCGACGGGGCGTTTGCGCTGATCCAATACGACGTCGATGCGTCCTATGACGGCGAGATCAATCCCCAGAGCGTGCTCGACTATAACACCGGGCCGTAAATCTCACTTCGCGGCCAGCATCCAGTTGAGCGTGTCGCGCCAGTCGGTCATGCGAATCGGCGTGCCGTGCGTGCCGGTTTCGAATCGCACGAAGCGCGCGGGATAGCTGGGTTTCTTGGCGAGGATCGAGCGGAAAAACGCCTCCAGCTTGTCGATTGGGAAGACCGGATCCTTGCTGCCCTGGCCGAAGAACACCGGCACTTTGGCAGCAAACGCCGGCGAGGTCAGGAACCCCTCATCCCACAACGAGCCAAGCAACATCAGCCCGCCCAGTTGCTTGGCCGCCTTGGCATCATGGGCAAGACCCCAGCACAGCGCCCCGCCCATCGAACCGCAAGCAACCACCACCTTGGCGCCGGGCGATCGGGCGGCGTAATGATCGATGAGGGCCGCTATCTCAGCCACGCCCTTGTCGCCGAAGTCGGAAAAATCGGGCGATAGATAAAGCCCGCCATTGGCCACCATCAAGTTCTTGATGCGGTTGAAATTGCCGCCGAAAGTGAAGTCGTCGACGCCCTGCTTGCGGCTGCCACCCTGCCCGTGAAGGTAAAGCACGATGACCGACGCGCCCTCGGTCTTGCCGACTGCAACATGCTTGATGTTGCCGGCATCGGTCCTGAGCATCAGGTCCCGCTGCACCCAGCGCACGCCGGTATCGACATATTTGCTCTTGGCCCGCCGTTCGGGGATCTGGTCGCGTTCGTTGATGTCACGCAACTCGCTGTAATCGACGAGCCGGTAGGTCTTGCCCTCGGATGACAGGATGGCCGGATAGGCGAAGAGTTCGTCCTTGTAGGGCGCTAGGCTTTGCGCATGGGCAGACGAGGCAAGTGTGGCCAGGACGAGCGGTAAGACCAGAAGACGGAGGCTGGCTGGCAGCCATGCGCTCCACGGCGCCCCCCTCTGGCCTGCCGGCCATCTCCCCCTCAGGTGGGGAGATTGGCAGCTTCGGCGCCTCGCCTTTTTTGCAACGTAGACGATTGGCGAAAGTCGCGGTGCCGGCGTGATCTCCCCCCTTGTGGGGGAGATGTCCGGCAGGACAGAGGGGGGCGTGAAGGAACGAGACTTCGAGAAAGGCTTGAGAAACATCACATTGGTCAATCCTGCAACACGCCGCCAGCCGTCTCAAGCGCGTCGGGCGTATCAACATCGACGCCGGCACCGACGCCGATCTCCACATCAATGACATCCACGCCTTCGGATTCAACCAGGTGCCGGGCACCCGTGTCGCCTTCGAGATGGGCGACGGCTGGGAACAGCGACCGCGGCAAGATAACCGGGTTGCCGCGCTTGCCGTCATGGGTGGCGCGGACAACGGCGCGGCCATCGGCGCGCTCGAATGCTTCGATCAGGCGATCGAGGTCGGCGGCCAACACCTCGGGCATGTCGCCGAGCACGATCAGCG
>NZ_JBFUIP010000326.1:0-2645 GCF_056401815.1 Aminobacter sp. P4_D5
CTTGCGGACAGCGTCCAACCCCTTCAAAACCTTGATGGAATCTGCGCCGTACTCGGCTTCTGCGCCGGGAAGGTTCTCGGACTGGTCGCTCATGAAAAACTTTCGTCTGACTGCCGCAGGAGGACGCGGCAAAATCGGCCCCGAATCGCACGCCCGTTAGTCTCCAAGATATAGGCGTTAAGTGTGGTTTTTCCAAGTTTTACGGGTGGTTTGACTGGGGATGGGCGACAGCGTCACGAGCCTTGGCGAGAGGGCAGCAATCCGCCGTTTTTGACGGCGGACTGCATTGGCTTCGGGTGGCTCAGCCAGCCCGCATAGGCTTCAGCGCTTCGCTCCAGCGGAACAGTTCGTCGAGCATCACCTTGGCGCTGTCGTCGATCAGGGCGTTCGACTTGAACTCGCCATTCTCGTCGAGATGCTGGGGGAAGGCCGGAATCGCGATCGCCTCGGGAATAGGCATGATCTTGACCGTGGTTAGCAGCATCTTCTCCGACTGCACGGCGCGCAGGCCGGCCGAAACGCCACCATAGCTGAGGAAGCCCGCCGGTTTGTAGTTCCATTCGTTGGACAGGTAGTCGATGGCGTTCACCAGTGCGGGGGCCGCGAAGTAATTGTATTCGGGCGTCACGAACACGAAGGCGTCGGCCGGCTTGATCGCTTCCGACCACTTTTTGGTGTGCTCGTTTTCGTATTGGCCCAGGCGCGGGTGCTTGGGTTCATCGAAGATCGGCAGGCCGAAGGCGTCGATGTCGGTGATGACAGGTTCGAAATTGCCGTGCTCGCGCGCATAGGCTTCGAGCCAGCGGGCGAAAACGGGGCCAACGCGGCCAGGCCGGGTGCTGGCGACGACGATGTTGAGCTGGTGTTTCACAATTTCAGTCCTTGGTAGGTAGGTATCCAATGGTAACCGGCGCGACATAGGCCCCAAAACCATACAGTGGCAAGAAGGCACTTTCCGGTAACCCGGTCACATCCTGGTTACCTCGGCATGTCGGCCACATGGACGCCTGCATCCCCTGCGCCTACATTGCGTCCATGAGGCAGAGCATCTGATGGACACCAGACCAGAACCCTTCGTTCCCCCGGCACCGACACCACGGACCACGCCGCCCTCGACGCTGGAGATGATGCGGATCGTCTACCGCAACCCGCTCGAGCTGTGGGGCGAGCCGTCCTACAACGAGCCATGGATTTCGGTCACCKGCATTGGCGGCCCTTTGGTCATCGCCAACGATCCCGGTCTCATCCGCCACGTGCTGGTCGACAACGCCAAAAACTACAAGATGGCCACCGTCCGCCAGATGATCCTGCGGCCGATCCTGCGCGACGGGCTTCTGACCGCCGAAGGTGATGTCTGGAAGCGTTCGCGCAAGGCCATGGCGCCCGTCTTCACCCCGCGCCATATCTTCGGTTTCGCCAAGCCGATGCTGGCCTGCACGCTCGATTTCGTCAAACGCTACGACGATGTTTCAGAGCCGGTCGATGTCGCCCAGGACATGACGATGCTGACCTACGATATCTTGGCCGAGACGCTGTTTTCCGGCGAAATCGCCGGCGAGCCGGGCAGCTTTTCCCATGAGATCGACCGGCTGTTCGAGACCATGGGCCGCGTCGATCCGTTCGACCTGTTGCGGGCGCCGGAGTGGCTGCCGCGCTTCACCCACCTGCGCGGTCGCAAGACCATGGCCTATTTCCGCAAGATCGTCACCGACACGGTGGAGATGCGCAGCGAAAAACTGGCCCGCGACCCCGGCAACGCGCCGGAAGACTTTCTAACCTTGCTGCTTCGCGCCGAAGGCCCCGACGGGCTCACGCGAGGAGAGATCGAAGACAACATCATCACCTTCATCGGCGCCGGCCACGAAACCACGGCGCGGGCTTTGGGGTGGACGATCTATTGTCTCGCCGAGGCGACCTGGGAGCGCGACCGCGTCGAACAGGAGATCGACGCGGTGCTGGCTCGCGAGCCTGACCCTGTCAAATGGCTCGACGCCATGCCTTACACCCGCGCCGTCTTCGAAGAAGCTCTCAGGCTCTATCCGCCCGCACCTTCGATCAACCGCGAGCCGATCGCCGACGACAGCTACAAGGATCTGAAAATTCCGCGCAAGGCGCAGGTTCTGGTCATGCCCTGGACGGTGCATCGCCACCGCAAGCTGTGGGACCGGCCTGACGCTTTCATGCCCGAGCGTTTCCATCCCGAAAACCGCGACAAGATCGACCGCTACCAGTATCTGCMTTTTGGGGCTGGCCCGCGCGTCTGCATCGGCATGAGCTTTGCCATGCAGGAAGCGATCATCGCGCTCGCCATTTTGCTCTCACGCTACCGCTTCGACACGATCGCCGAAACCAAACCGTGGCCGGTGCAGAAGCTGACCACCCAGCCACAGGGTGGCCTGCCGATGCGCGTGACACGGCGCTGAAACCGCTTCCTTGTAACTTGAACGTTGCCGCATCTGCTATTGTTAGCGGTGCGGTGGCGGACGGGAGACCGAAGTTCCTTTGGGACACCAAGCCCGTGGGAGAGCTTGGGTCTTCGTCCGCCGTTCCATCGACCCCGAACAGTCGCCAGGGCCGCAAGCGAAGCCCGATTAGGCAAGGATGGGAGAAGATGGACGCTGCTTTTGTCGTTGTAGGGATCGATG
>NZ_JBFUIP010000327.1:0-2592 GCF_056401815.1 Aminobacter sp. P4_D5
ATTGATAATATGTGGCGCGACGTTCGCGCCCCGCTCGGTGTTCTTGCCCCGCTCAGTCGCCTCGGCTTTCACCGCCAGCCGCCGCAAGGCCCGGGCTTGGGGGCTCATCACCCAGTGGGAGAACCGACCTCCCACCAGCCCGGCACCGGCGCTTCCCCCCGAGCCCGGTGCGCACCGGGGTCCCGTGGAAGATCGCGAGGAGAATGATACGGGAGGTGGAGAGGGCGTGGAAAAACAGGGGTGGTTTCTCCACGATGATTGCTGACAGATGGTGACAGGATGGACCTGTCCGAGCTCAGGCAACTGACGCAGACAACGCCTGATGACATCAAACAAACGCTTGCGCCCATCGTCTTCAGCCACATGGCCGTGTACTTCTCGCAGTACCTGCCAGCTCCTGCCGTTAACATAAAATCAACTACGTTCTTCTAAAGCCATGGACTATTCCGTTTTGGGGGACATGATGAAATCGATTCTTCTTGCTACAACTTTCTTGCTCGCCGCTGCGGGGTCCGCCCTTGCGGCCGATGCAGTGTCTATCGAAGCTGCACCCGAGATGGCGCCAGCCGGCTTTGTCTGGACCGGCGGTTATGTCGGCCTGCAGGCCGGCTATCTCTGGGGATCGACCTCGGTGGCATTTCCTGAAGTACCGGTCCTATATTCCAATCCCGATCCTGACGGCTTCATCGGCGGCGTCTATGCCGGCTACAACCATCAATTCGACAACGGCTTCATAGCGGGTCTCGAAGGCGACTTCGCCCTGTCGAACGCTGACGGAAACGACTTCATTTGGGACGATATCGGCTCATTTCCCGATGAGACCTGGACCAGCAGCATCGACTGGACGGCTGCGATCCGGGCACGAGCCGGCTACGCGATCGACCAGCGCACCATGGTGTACGCCGCCGGCGGTGTCGCCTTCGCGCATACCGAAGCGACCGTCAGCGATTTTGGCGTCGTCAGGGAAAAGATTTCCGACACGCTTGTCGGCTGGACCGTCGGCGTGGGCGGAGAACATGCCCTTACCGACAATCTGATCGCCCGCGCCGAATACCGCTATTCCGATTTTGGATCGAACAGCCACACCGGCCTACCCAGCKGCATGCTTGATACCGACCTTGAGTATCAAACCCACGATGTCAGGCTGGGCCTAGCGTACAAGTTCTGACCGAGCTGCATGTTCTGAAAAGCCCCGGCCAACCGCCGGGGTTTTTTGCG
The DNA here is from genome assembly GCF_056401815.1 of Aminobacter sp. P4_D5. Taxonomy (NCBI): domain Bacteria; kingdom Pseudomonadati; phylum Pseudomonadota; class Alphaproteobacteria; order Hyphomicrobiales; family Phyllobacteriaceae; genus Aminobacter; species Aminobacter sp. P4_D5. The sequence goes on from NZ_JBFUIP010000327.1 coordinate 1,219, forward strand.
TTGGGGCGTAGTACCCGGAGGGGAACCTTTGGACGGAACCTCCCCGGGCAACAGGCTACGTTGGCCCGCTGCCGGAGGCGCCGGCTCCTCCCCGCATGCCACCGTCGCGACCGGCGTTCCCGCAGGAGAAACTGAGGGAATTGTACGGGAGGTTTGGGAGGGCGTGGAAAAACGGGGGCGGTTTATCCACGGTGTATGCTGACAGATGGTGACAGGGATGGAAGCTATTCTTCCACACGCACGATCATCTGACTGGCTCGACGACTCACAGAGTTGCTAGGGCTTATGTGGAAAGATTTGCATCAATTCTTCTTTCCATCTCGCAGACTCAGAAACCATGGTAGACAAAATCATTGCTTAATGGACCCGCTGCATGAACATCGATGAACTCGCTAAGCTCGCACAAAGATGTTTCACTGCGCATCCAACAATCATTCTAGGGAGTGGCGCTTCAATGCCTCACGGCCTTCCTAGCATGGGAGACCTGCAGAAGTTTCTGGTCTCCAATATCACGCCGGAAGGCGACGAAGAGGATAGTGGCTGGCTCCTTGTTCGCACCGCTCTCAGCAGCGGAGACCATCTTGAAGCAGCCCTCGACGGGAAAACCCTTCCAAAATCTCTCCTCCAGAAAATTGTAAGGGTGACTTGGGAATGCGTGAATGYGAAAGACGCCGAGATCTATCGGGAACTCGCTGCCGCCCCTACCGCTCTTGCACTCGGCGATGTGCTGAAAGCACTCTTTCGCAGCAGCAATAGTTCTGTCGACATCATCACTACCAACTATGATCGAATTGTCGAATACGCATGCAACTCGGTAGGCGTACTCTTTCAGACCGGCTTCACACCTGGATACTTCCAAACTTGGGCAAGCGATCCAGAGCTACATTTTTTCCGAGGAAACAAGCAAACTCGAACCGCGCGGCTGTGGAAAGTACACGGTTCGCTGGACTGGTTCCAGCTAGCGGACGGTCAAACCATCGGGCTGCCGGCATTCAATTTGCCAGATGGGAACTTAGTGCCACAGATCGTAACTCCCGGGCTAAACAAATACCAAAAAACCCAGGAAGAACCTTTCCGCTCGACCATGGCGGGGGCTGACAGGGCATTGAACGGAGCTCAGGGCTTCCTTTGTGTAGGATATGGGTTCCGCGACGAGCACATCCACCCGAAGATCAACAAGCGTTGCCGCGAAATGAATGTACCTACCGTGGTGCTTGCGCGAACTCTCACGGACGAGGCTAAGAGCTTCTTACAGAGCCACGCCGGGCAGAATTATCTTGGAATTGAACGCGCCGGGACGGGCTGCCGAGTCTTCTCGTCCAGTTCTCCACACGGCGTAGAGATTGAAGAAGACGACCTTTGGTCATTGGAAGG
>NZ_JBFUIP010000328.1:0-2523 GCF_056401815.1 Aminobacter sp. P4_D5
GTCCAGTTTGAACCGCGCTTCGCCTCGTGGGCTTTTGCGCACGCAACCATGAGGGTCCGCCAGCGTCGGGCGCCGGCGGAGGCATCACTTGACCATCCGCTCGTCTTTCGGCGGCAAGAATTCCGAGGTGTACACGTCCTCGGCTTTGGGCTTGTTCTTGAACGGGAATGCTGTCGCCAGCTGATCGATCGAACGGCCAAGACGCGCCATATCGGCGTCGCCGAACCCATTTTGACGAACGTCGTCAGTCAGATAGCTGAGGGCGGTGACCACCTTGAGGCGTTCAAGCTCGATGTCGGCCTTTGCCACCGGATTGTATTTGAGCAAGCTGGCAATGGCTGCGTCGGGGTCGGCGAAGGAAGCGAAGAACCCCTTGATGGTCGCCTTGACGAATTTTCGGACGGCATCGGGATGATCGCGGATAAAATCCGGGTTTGCCATGACCGCACTGCCATAGAGGTCGAGGCCGAAATCGCTCATCAAGAGCATACCGATCTCGTCGTCTGGTACCCCCGCGGCCTTTACGCCCAGCTTGTTGCTGGAAAATGCGGTGACCGCATCGACCTGGCCCTGGGCAAGCAGTGCTTCGCGCACCGGAAAGCCGACATTTTCGATTTTGACTTTCGACGTGTCGATGTCGTTGAGCTTGGCGAGGATTGGCCAGTGCGAAAAGGCGGCGTCCGCCGCCGGCGCGCCGAGGATCTTGCCTTCGAGATCCTTTGGCTTGGTGATGTTGTTTTTCTTGAGCGTGAGAATGGCGAATGGCGGCGTGTTGTAGGTGATCAGCACCGCCTTAATGGGGACCGCGCCGACACCGTCGCGATATTTGATCAGCGCGTTGAGGTCCATCTGGCCCATGTCATAGGTGCCCGAGGCAATGCGATTGATGCCGTCGAGACTGCCGGTGCCCGGGTCGATGGTGACGTCCAGTCCCTCGTCCTTGTAGAAACCCTTGTCGAGGGCGACGAGAAACGGCGAAACATGGCCTTCGAAGCGCCATTCGTGCAGGAAGCGCACCTTGGTGAGTTCCTGCGCCGCAGCCGGGAATGTCAGGATAGCCAATAAGACGGCCGTAAGGCCGCAAACAAATCTCTGCAATGTCTCCTCCCAGTGTCCAAACGCGCCCAATGCGCGTTGAACCTCGACCTCCGGAGGCGACCCACTTCGAACTGTCCGCAAAGCTTGGCTTGGCGGAGGCCGAACGATCGACCACGGAAACTCTCGCGAGTCCACCGACGAGTTGAGACTTGCTGATCTAGAGTAGCGCGGCTCCACTCATTGGCAAAACCCAATGAGTGAGCAATTATCTCCTCTGTCTGTTCCCTAAGCAGAGGTTAGTGCGCTTATACTCACGCTTCGATTAAAAGCCCGGCGATCTTCATTGTCAACGACTGTTTACTCCATCCGCACAAACAGGCGGACTTGAGGGTCCCGAACGGCGACCGCCGCTCAGCGAGCAGCTTGCGAGCGCCGATCACCAGATTGGAAAACTGGCTCTGCCCAGTCGTCGTTCTGCCGTCGAGCCTCCCAAGGACACTGCCGGTCTAGCAGCGAAGTTCTGCGGAAACGAATAACGGACATTGTGTCGTACGTGTCAGCCATGCCGGCCTGGATGCGAGGTCACTGGGGTGGATTGGAGCTCTCTTCGTGCGCCTTCCGATCTCTGGCACGAGCGGAAGCGAGCCAAGCTTCAGTTGTCGAGCGTTCTGTCTTCGCGTTCTTCTTCGCCCAGTTCAGATATATTGTGGCGCCCTGCGAGCGCATGGCCAAGGCAAGAGCCGCGCTTGGGCTCAGCTCATATCGCTTCCGGAAAGCACGGCTGAAATGTGCTTCGCTGCGAAACCCGTGCTGATGAGCGATCACTGAAATTTTCAGTTTGCCCGCGGATCTTACAATAGCCTGAAGGCTGGACGTCAGTCGTTCGCCAAGCAGCCAGCGCTGTACCCCTCCATGGGCGGCAAACGAACGAAACAGTTTCGATCGCGAGACGCCCAGCGCGGTCGACAGCTCGTCGGGGCCGAAGTCCGGATCCGACATTCTCCGTTTGGCCAGCCGATGAGCGCTATCCAGAACTGAGACATTGTCTCGCTTCCTTTTCGGCGAAGCGACAGGAAGGGTGGTCGCGGCAAACCGCAAAATGCCGTCGACGGCCGACTGAGCCTGGTCAATGCTGAGTCCGTCGATATGATCCACAAGTGACCTGATCTGCGTGCCAAGGAGGTTGCCGGCGCTGCTGTTTGCGGACAGCACCATTCCGTGGACGACGCCTTGAAGCCCGGGCGGTGCGCTCGCTCTATCGAAAGTAAGCGTTATCCCTTCGTAGCCGGGCGTGTGGGATTCGTACGGCAGTGAATAATCGACGGCGACGATGTCGCCTGGAACATGGGTTTGCTTGCGGCCGTCGTAGTCGGTCACAACGCTTCCGCCTGTAAGCAGATAAAGTGACATCTGAGAGATTGGTCTGTCGTCAATGACACGCTGTGTCCGAGACATCGTCATAGCCGACCCGCCRTTGACCTGCAC
>NZ_JBFUIP010000329.1:0-2391 GCF_056401815.1 Aminobacter sp. P4_D5
GCTCAGGGGGAGGACTGGCCTGCTCGCGAGCAAGGCCGAAAAGGAGGCGCGCCGTGTCGCCGAGGTCAACGTGCCGGCGCTGAAGCGTGACATCAAGCGTTATCTCCAGCTGCGGCAGGTCGCTGCCGCAAGGATCGGGAACGAGGAGCAGGCTCTTCGTCATCGTGTCTCGATCGACATCCCGGCGCTGTCGCAAGCCGCAAGGTCAGTGCTGGAAAACATCCGCGCCGCCATTGACTGCAACGATCTTCCTGCTGCTCTTGGCCTTGCCCTCGCCAATCGCGAGGTCAAGCTTGAGATCGATGGCTTCAACCGAGCCGTCACAGAACGTTTTGGCGAACGGGCGTTGCTCGTCAATGCCGCTCGGGCGCCGTCGGGTAGCCTCTTCGACAAGGCGGCCGAGGGCCTTCGTCCCGGCGAGCGCGAGAAGCTGCGTGAGGCCTGGCCGGTGATGCGTGCAGCCCAACAGTTCGCTGCCCATGAGCGCATAGCGCAGACAGTGAAGCAGACCGAGCATTTACAACTGGCGCAGCGCCAGAGCACGGCATGGAAGCTATGAGGTGTAGTTGTTCGCAACATCGTGTGGCTGCTATCGCGGCGGAGATGTTGGGTCGACGGACGCGCTAACCCATTACCGCTCGGCTCAAGGCAGCCATCGCTCGTTACGCGTAGCGGAAGCGGCTTGGTCGTATCATCTCAGCCCATTCGGAAAATCCCTTCGATACCGTTGAATCCGAGGGCGTTGCCGCCTGCGCGTCGAAGAGGCACGCAATGTCAGTGGTGCACAAAGGGGCTTAGGTGACGTCCGCCACAAGCTTGAACAGGCAATCTCCTGTATCGGTCAAGGCAGGGGCTCTTTGGCAAGCGACGAGGCCAGATTGTGCGAACTGAACCGTTCTGACCGGTTCCGAAGGCCCTTCAATCGGGTGGAGGATGCCAGCAAGATCGCCGGCCCGGACCTCATCTCCCAACGCTACCGCTGGTTCAACGATGGCGTCGGGAAGGATACCCATATGTTTCAGCACACGCAGCACACCGTCTCGCCCAAGGATTTCGCCTTTCCGTGACATGGAGGCACCTCCGCCGAGTTCGGTGGTCAGGGCTGGAATGCCGAGCATCTGGGCGGTTGCCGAGAGTGTTGTCGCACCGCCGCCGCCCGAGCCGTCACTGATCGAGCCGATGGGGGCGCCAAAGACATGCATCAGTTCGATGAATTGTGCTGTTTCGGTTTCAGACCTGCCCGTACGGATCAGGCAGCAGGGCAGATAAAACAGCGACGTGCCGCCGGAGTGCAGGTCGATGACGATGTCGGCGCGAGGCAGCAGTACCTTCGAGACGTAATGCGCGATCATCTCGGTTGGCGAGCCATTGGCGTCGCCAGGAAACATCCGGTTGAGATTGCCCTGATCGAGTGGTGACACCCGTTTGCCGGCGTCCACCGCGGGATAGTTCAGCGCCGGCAGGATGATGGTGCGGCCGCACAGTTCGCTTGCATCAAGTTGCCGGGCGAGCTTGCTGAGTGCAACCTGGCCCTCATACTCGTCACCATGGTTGCCGGCGACAAGCAGGGCGGTCGGCCCGTTGCCATGCTTGATGCAGACAATGGGGATCGGAATGGTGCCGTAGGCGGAGCGGTCGCTCGAAAATGGCAGTCGCAGGCAACTGATCTGCTTGCCGTCCCTGTCAAAATCAACGTCCGTCCAGATACGCGTGTCGTTTGCCGACATGACCTACCTCTCCGTCAATGCAACAGCGTGTTGAGGAACGACCGCGCGCGGGGATGGTTGGGTGTCGAAAAGAACGTCACCGGCGACGCCTGTTCGACAATGCAACCCTGGTCCATGAACACGACCTGGTCGGCAACCTCGCGGGCAAAGCCCATCTCGTGGGTGACGCAGATCATCGTCATGCCTTCGTGGGCCAGCCCGGTCATGACGTCGAGCACCTCCTTGACCATCTCGGGATCAAGTGCCGAGGTTGGCTCGTCAAACAGCATCAGGCGCGGGTTCATGCACAGTGCACGGGCGATGGCCACACGTTGCTGCTGTCCGCCTGACAGTTGCGCGGGGTATTTGTGCGCCTGTTCGGGAATGCGGACCTTTTCGAGAAAATGGCGTGYCAGGCTGTCGGCTTCGTTGCGCGGCATGCGAAGCACGCGGCGCAGGGCCAAGGTGCAATTCGACAAAACCGTCAGATGCGGAAACAGGTTGAAGCTCTGAAACACCATGCCGGTCTGTCGGCGGGCGAGTGTTGTCTCCCTGGCGTGGTCGCCCAAGCGGGTCGTGCCCAGTGTCACGCTTCCCTGCTGATAGGCTTCAAGTCCGTTCAGGCAGCGGATCAGGGTGGATTTGCCCGAACCTGACGGTCCGCAGATCACGACGCGAGACCCAC
>NZ_JBFUIP010000330.1:0-2384 GCF_056401815.1 Aminobacter sp. P4_D5
CATGGCGATCGTGCTAGAGCGCTATGCGGACTTTGGTCCGCATGGAGATCGTGCGCGAGCGCTATGCGGACTTTGGTCCGACACTGGCGGCGGAGAAGCTTGCGGAGTTCGACGGGCTGACGGTTTCGCGCGAGACCTTGCGCCAATGGATGTCGGAGGCCGGCCTGTGGTTGTCGCGCAAGCAGCGGCGGACGTTTCATCAGCCGCGGTTGCGGCGCGAGGCGTATGGCGAACTGGTCCAAATCGATGGCTCCGAGCATCGTTGGTTCGAAGATCGCGGTGACCCATGTTCATTGCTAGTGTTCATCGATGATGCGACCGGCAAGCTGATGCAGTTGCGCTTCGTACGCTCGGAAAGTGCCTTCAGCTATTTCGAGGCGCTGGAACTCTATTTGAAGGACCACGGTGCTCCCGTCGCCTTTTATTCCGACAAGCATTCGGTGTTCCGGGTGACGAAGAAGGATGCCAAGGGCGGCCAGGGCATGACCCAGTTCGGCCGTGCGCTTTGCGAGCTAAATATCGAGATTCTTTGCGCAAATTCCAGTCAGGCCAAAGGTCGGGTCGAGCGCGCCAACCGAACGCTGCAGGATCGGCTGGTCAAAGAATTAAGGCTGGCGGGTATCGACGACATGGAGGCTGGCAATGCATTTCTGCCTGGCTTCATAGAGCACCACAACGCGCGGTTTGCGATCGTCCCTGCCCGACCCGATGATCTGCATCGGTCAATGAATCTGGCGCCCGATCGGCTCAAAGAGATCCTGTGCAAACGCGAGCAGCGCTATGTTGGATCGCAGCTGACATTTTCGTTCGAGCGCCAGCGGATCATGCTTGAGGAGACCGAGGTGACGCGCGGTTTGGCTGGTCGCTATGTCGAGACCTATGCCTATGCGGATGGTCGATTGGATGTGCGCTGGAAAGGCCATTCCCTGCCCTATCGGGTGTTCGATAAGGACCAGCGGGTGAGCCATGCGGCGATCATCGAGAACAAGCGGCTCGGTGATGTCCTGGCCTACATCAAGGAACGTCAGGAGCAGCAGACGAAGCCGGCCGTGAAGACGAACAGCGAGAAGATTGGCTACAAACCGCGTGGCCGCAAGCCGGGTAAGCGGACGGATTTCATGACCGATCCCGCGATCATTGCTCGGCGGCGGCAGGYGCTTTCCCAGCAAAGTGCGGTGGAGCAAGGACAAACTTACCCGGCACGGCTCAATGGAGAGTGAGTTCGGATTGCATGTCGGAGTCTAGCTTTAAGCAGGCAGGCCACAACGGTGTCTTGTGGTAGGTTCCATCCTGCCAAATCGTCAGCCCCTCGCGATCTTCGTGCAGCAATCCCAGCCAGCACAGCGGTCGAATGATATCGTAGCGGAGCGCCGACCTTTCCGCCCAGGTTTCGACAGTCATTTCTGCTGGCTCCGGGTACGATTCGCTCGGATATAGCTCGTTCGCCAGGTCGTCCAACGAACAGCCCGTTTCTGCTTTCATATTGATAAGATTGAGAAAGACGTGCCACCAACGCATCCGATTACGGACGGCCTCCTGCGTCTGCCCGTAATGGATATAAGCATAAAGATAATCCGTCGCGATCAGATCGAAGAAGGCCTGCGGTCTCGCCAGAAAGTCTCGGCCGCGTTGGGTTGGTACCAGTACGTCCTTTCGCCGCCGCAGAAGCCGCAAGTACTTGACCATGTCACGGACGACCAAAAGCGGCGGCATATCGGCTTCGTTGAGAACCTTGTTGATGCTGTATAAGTCGTCCGACGTGTAGCCGGGCCAATCGAAGTGAACAGCGGCCCAGTGGACGAACTTGCGGTTCATTGCCCCCGACGCGGTCAGGCCGATGCCTCCCTGGGTCTCTGCGTAGGAAACAGTCTTGGTCATGCCGCGAAGCAGCGGCGACAGCGCGGCTACATCGACATCACCCATCAGCTTGATTTCCGGAAGCACCGCGAGATCCTGCCCCTGCACATTCAGCTGCCTGCAACATCTACCAGGAACGCAATAATTGAAACTGAGAAAGCTAAAGCCGATGGGTGTCTCTCACCCGCCCCGATCTGCCCTTGCAACCCGGACCAGCCGGTCAGATCGGGGCGGATTGTCGTGCGCCATGGCAGAAAGTGACATTTCTACTTTGCGCCCGGGCGGACATTCCAACCTAGCCGCCACATTTGATGTAGCGGGGTGGGTTCTACCTTGAAGTGCGACTTTGCAGCGATACCAATGGGTTATCGTAAGCAAGGAAGCGCAGATGAAACGCACCTACTCGCAGATTGATCTCGATGAGCGGCGCAAGATCGCCCGCTGGCGTCAGGCTGGGGTCAGTGTCGATGTGATCGCCGAGAAGCTCACATCTTCGAGGACGCGGAGATTCCGCGAGTTGCGCCGGA
>NZ_JBFUIP010000331.1:0-2361 GCF_056401815.1 Aminobacter sp. P4_D5
GACAGCAGTGTTGGCAACTTCTCCCCAGCAGCCTGCGACGCAATTCGATGGCGCCACACTTGCACATTCTGACGAGTTCAAATGCCGGGGCAATGATGACTGTCGTCATCCTGCGGCTCCATGCGTTGCCTAGTGCCGATCTGGATGATCGTCGGGTCGCACGCATCGAGACCTGTTGGGTTTTGAACTAGCCGGTACAGTTGCATAGGAGCTTGCCGTCAGTGCTGGTGACGGAAGCCACCATTGTCAGCATCTCCGAAATCGCAAAGGCTCGAATTCGACACCGTTAGTCGAACAATGCCGCAAGGCGATGAAGGGGATTTTCTATGTCTGAAGCTGTGGTCGATGGATCGAATGCGTTTGCAGGCTTGCTACATGCAGGGACCGGTGGAACGTTCATGCGCCTGCCGAGTGTGCGGGCGGATTCTAGCATATTGCGCCAGCAAGGTATCACTGCCGCATTCATCGGCTTCCCTTGGGATTCGATGTGCATAAGCCGTACCGGAACCAACTACGGACCGCGCGCATTGCGCGAAGCGAGCGATCAGTTCAGCTTCTACAATGCCAATCTCGATCTAAACCTTACTGACCACTACAAGTTTGCTGATTGCGGTGACGTGGCCGTCATTCCTGGCGCAGCGATCAGGACGATGGACCGCGCCGAGCAGATGATTCTCGAAGTTCTGAACGGGGGCGCAATGCCGGTGACATTCGGTGGCGACCATTCCATTACCATCGCGTGCGTGCGGGCATTTAGGAAGCGCTACGCCAACCCCGGCCTAATCTTGATAGACAGTCATTTCGATACTGCCGTCGATGTCGGTGGTGAGGAACTCAATCATGCGTGCCCCATTGCACGCGCAGTCGACGCCGGGTTCGACCCTCGAAAGATCGTCATTATCGGCACGAACGGATGGCTGAACCCGAAAGCAGAGTTTGACTATGCGCGGCAAAAAGGAATCACGCTGATGCCGCTCGAGATGGTGCTGGACAAGGGCCCGCTGGCTATCGCGAAGGAGGCTCGTGCTATTGCAGGAACAGGAACAGACAGCGTGTATCTAACGTTTGATATAGACGCGATCGACGGCGCCTATGCCCCTGGCACTGGCGTTCCCGCTGCAGGCGGGCTCACCTCACGCGAGGCTATCACGCTGGTATCTGAACTAGGCAAGGGCGGCCTTGGCGGCATGGATATCGTTGAAGTGTCCCCGCCCTACGATCACGACGGAATTACCAGTCGGCTTGCGGTCAAGATCGTTCTAGAAACTTTAGCTGCAACAGTGTCTTAGAGAGCCATGTGTGCGAAAGGTCCCACAAAGATCGCCCAAGTCGTTGAAATCGTGCAACGTGCCCTTCGAAATTCGATTCCGATTTTTTAGGTCGATGCGCCAGCAGCCATGCAGCAAGAAGACGACGCCTCTCCGTCAAGGCGTCGTCCGCACGGCCTTGTAGCTAGGAACGATGTCTATGCTCGCATTGTATCAGGGACTGCCAATTGCAGGATCCAAGGTTTCGAACATCGCCATGATCCAGAGGAATGCGGAAGCCGCGGCCGCGGCCGGTGCTGTCCTGATCACCTTTCCGGAGTTGTTCCTGACCGGATACAACATTGGGCAGTCGTCCCTGCACGATCTCGCTGAGGGCGTCGATGGAGCTGCGGTCGCGGCTATCTCCGGGATCGCCAGGACAAACCGCATTGGAATCATATTCGGAATGCCCGAATGCGCCGACGGGCAGTTTTTCAATGCGGCCGTTGCGATCGACGATTTGGGGAAGCTCGTAGGTGCGTACCGGAAAATCCATCTTTTCGGTGCAGAGGAGCGGCAGACCTTTACTCCTGGCAGGAAGATTTGTGTTGCGCCGATGTGCGGATGGCGCGTGGGCCTCGCGATCTGCTATGACATCGAATTTCCCGAGATGGCGAGAGCGCTCGTTAGGGCCAACGCCAATCTGATATGTGTGCCCACCGCCAACATGATGCCATACGTCGATGTTCCTACGACACTGGTTCGCTCTCGTGCGCTAGAAAATGGCACGACCGTTGTTTACGCCAACTTGGCTGGCACCGAAAAAACTCACGTGTATACGGGAATGAGCTGCCTTGTCGGGCCCGACGGACGTGACATGGCGCGTGCGGGAGCGGATGAGAGTGCGCTTCTATGCTGCTCAACGCAGCGTGTAGGTCATTTTGGGTACGGGTCACTCAGCACCCAACTCGCGGACCTTCGCGAGGAAGTTCTGCGCGATTGCAACTAAGGGTGGAGGCGCGGGGTCGTCCACCACAGCTTCTGCGCCTAGACAGTTGAGATAGCTCCATATTTCGGGAACTCGGCGGCGCACAAAAGATCAGCTCATCTCATC
>NZ_JBFUIP010000332.1:0-2352 GCF_056401815.1 Aminobacter sp. P4_D5
GTAAGCGCCAAGGGCATCCCATCTGGTTTTAGGTAAAGCTTCAGGCGACATTTGGCACGAGCGATCCAGATTGGTGCCATGTTCTATGTCTACGCCTATGCCTGCGGATAGAAATTTTCATTTGATTGAGGCGTTTCCGGCTCCGTTTGAAGGTGCGCCAATTGCGCGTCGTCGGCGCTGGTCTGATGCGTTCAAAGCGGCGATGGTGGCCAAGAGCTTTGAGCCTGGAGCAAACATCTCGGCCTTGGCCCGGGAGATCGGGATCAGCCCATCCCAACTGTTTGGCTGGCGGTCGATCGCCGTGGGAAAGAACTCGGCTGAGCGGCGCACAGACGAGTTGTCATCATCGGGCCGCGGCACGATTGACGTGTCTAGGCTCGTCGAGGTCGAGATCGACGGGGTGAGGATCCGGATTGGGCCGGATGTCGAGGAAGCGCATCTGCGGCGCGTTCTGCGAGCGGTGCGCTCGGCATGATCCCGACCAGTGTGAAGGTTTATCTGGCCAGTCATCCCGTTGATTTTAGGAAAGGTCCCGACAGCCTTCTTGGTTTGGTGCGCGATTCTGGGGCAGATCCGTTCAATGGTTCGCTTTATGTCTTTCGCGCGAAACGGGCTGACCGGATCAAGATCGCCTGGTGGGACGGGTCGGGGATTTGCCTCTACTCCAAGCGGCTGGAGAAATCGCAGTTCTGCTGGCCGCGGATCGGCCACAACCGGGTCCAGCTCAACCACGCCCAGTTGCTGGCGCTGGTCGACGGGATGGATTGGAAGAAGGTCCGGCCACCGACCGTGAAGCGGCCGCTATCGGCCGGCTAATGCTGCTGTGGCAAAGTGAATCACGCTATTGAAACGATTGGGAAAATCGCTCTGTCCGTGCTGAAATGCGGTCATGTCGCCGACCGTTGCAGAACTTCCCGACGATGTTGATGCGCTGAAAGCGATGGTCTTGGCCATGGCTGGGCAAGCAGCCCGGCTCGAGGCGCGCAATAGCGACCTGGAAGCACAGACCAATCATCTCGCCCTGATCAACAAGGCTGCCGACGAGCGCATCGCGACGCTGACGGCAATCGTGAAGATGCTGGAGCGYGCGCGCTACGGCCGGCGCTCGGAGCGGCTGGGCGGCGCGATGTTGGACGACGACCAGTACGCCTTCGTGCTCGACGAGATCGAGACGGGTCTTTCGGCCATCCAAGCGGAGCTGCAGGGCGTCGGTCAGGAGCGTCCGAAACGCGCACCGCGTCCGCGCAAGGGCTTTGCGGCGCATCTGGAGCGGGTCGAGCAGGTGATCGAGSCGGAGGTTCCGGCCGGCTGCGAGGATCTGGAAAAGGTGCTGATCGGCGAGGACGTCTCGGAGCGTCTCGACGTGACGGCGGCGAAGTTCCGGGTGATCGTGACCCGTCGCCCGAAATACACTTACCGGGACCGCGATGGCGTGTTCCAGGCACCGGCACCGGCCCATATCATCGAAAGCGGCATCCCCACCGAGGCGCTCCTGGCGCAGATCGCCGTCTCAAAATACGCCGATGGCCTGCCGCTCTACCGGCAGGAGGCAATCTATGCCCGCGACAAGGTCGAGCTCAGCCGCTCGCTGATGGCACAATGGATGGGCAAGGTCGGCTTCGAGCTTAAGCCGCTCGCCGACTACATTCTGGAGCGGATCAAGCAGGGCGAGCGGGTCTTCGCCGACGAGACYTCGCTGCCGACCTTGGCGCCGGGAACCGGAAAGGTCCGAAAAGCCTGGCTATGGGCTTATGCGCGTGACGACCGGCCCTTCGGTGGCGCCAGCCCGCCCATGGTCGCCTATCGCTTCGAGGATGGTCGTGGCGGCGACTGCGTTGTCCGCCATATGGCCGGCTTCACCGGCATCCTGCAGGTCGATGGCTACTCGGCCTACACGCAACTCGCCAAGGCGAAAGCGGGCTCCAATGAGGCCGTCGCCCTCGCGGGCTGTTGGGCTCATCTACGTCGCCGATTTTACGAACTGCACATCAACGGCAGTTCCCAAATCGCAACGCAGACTGTCACGACCATGGCCGAACTCTGGTCCATCGAGCAGGAGGTTCGCGGCCAGGTTCCTGCCGCACGCGCAGCCGCCCGTCAGGACCGCTCCACTGTCATCGTGGCCGAGCTCTTCAAGCTCTGGGAAAAGGAGCTGCCGCGGATCTCGGGAAAATCGAAGCTTGCTGAGGCAATCCGCTACGCAACGTCCAGGCGAGCGGCCCTCGAGCGCTTCCTCGCCGACGGCCGCACCGAAATCGACTCCAACATTGTCGAGCGAGCAATCAGGCCCCAGACCATCGTCAGAAAGAATGCGCTCTTCGCCGGTAGCGACGATGGTGCTTCATACTGCTC
>NZ_JBFUIP010000333.1:0-2343 GCF_056401815.1 Aminobacter sp. P4_D5
GAGTTCGCCCAGGCCGACGTCGCTTATGTCATCGGCGCCAACGACGTCACCAATCCCTCGGCGCGCGACGACAAGAACTCGCCGATCTACGGCATGCCGATCCTCGACGTCGACAAGGCGCGCACCTGCCTATTCGTCAAGCGCAGCCTCGGTTCCGGCTACGCCGGCATCGACAACACGCTGTTCTACAAGGACGGCACCATGATGCTGCTCGGCGACGCCAAGAAGATGACCGAAGAAATCGTCAAGGCCATGGATCACTGAGCCAAAAGTCAGGCGATCTCGCCGCAGCGAGAACAGACAAAAAAGCCCGGCAAATGCGCCGGGCTTTTTCTTTGAGTGAACAAGTGAAACTCAGCGCTGGGCTTCGGTTGCCATCTTCACCGCAAGTCCCGCGAGCACCGTACCCATCAGCCAGCGCTGGATCTTGAGCCAGCCGGGGTTTTGGGCGAGGAACTGCGAGATCGAGCCTGCAGACAGCGCGATCATCGCGTTGACCGAGACGCTGATGCTGATCTGGATCATGCCGAGCATCAGCAACTGGGTCAGCACGCTGCCGGCCGCCGGATCGATGAACTGGGGCAGCAGCGACAGGTAAAGCACCGCGACCTTGGGGTTGAGCAGGCTGGTGAACAAGCCCATGGCAAACAGCTTGCGCGTGCCATCCTTCGGCAGTTCGCGGATATGGAACGGCGAGCGCCCGCCGGGGCGGATGGCCTGCCAGGCGAGCCACAGAAGATAGGCAGCGCCGGCAAAACGGATCGCGTCATAGGCGTATGGCACGGCGAGCACCAGCGCAGTGATGCCGAAGGCCGCGCACAGCATGTAGATGACAAAACCAAGTGCGACGCCGGCGAGCGAAATCAGTCCGGCACGGGAGCCCTGGCTGATCGAGCGCGACACCAGATAGACCATGTTCGGCCCAGGCGTCAGCACCATGCCGAGTGCTATGGCGGCAAAGGCGATGAGATTCGCGGTTTCCGGCATGCAATTCCCCTCAAGGGTTCGATGCCGGAAGATGCCTGTTAGAGCGGCGTGTAGGTAGAGGGCAGGCGAGGAATATCAATTGCGACAGCCGGCCTCGATATTGTTGCCGTCCGGGTCGAGCACATAGGCTCCGTAATAATTCATCGGCTCCGGTCCACGCGGGCCGGGCATTCCATTGTCGGTGCCGCCATTTTCGAGGGCCGCCTTGTGAAACGCGTTGACCTTCGCATGGTTGTCAGCCGCGAAGGCAAGATGTAGCGGGCTTGCCGAGGTGCGATGCATCGCAGTCCAAAAGGCTGGCTTGTCGGTGCCGATCCAAAGGAACGGCACCGGCTCTTTCGCGCTTCTGCCGAGCAGAAACGCGGTCGGCGTGTTGTCGATGGTCGCCAGCCCCAGGGCAGCGGCGATCGCGTCATAGAAACGGCGGGAGGCGGCCAGGTCGCGAACGCGAAATCCAAAATGATCGAACATGGGCTCCCGAACCGCGCCTATTGTTGTGCGCTCACCAATTCCATTGCGCCGATGGCCAGTGCAGCGTTGAGGCCCGTCTGGCCCTGTACGCTGATTGGCTGAAGCGCAACGGAACGATACCAGCCGAATAGTACATTGGTCCCCACGCCCAGGAGCGCGGTCGCCTCTGCGCTGGCACCGGCATAGTTTCCGGCGAGCAGGGCAGGGGAATGGACATCGCCGCTCGACGCCATCACCAGCCACTGTAAGATCGCTCCGTTGGTGAAGCCGACGTCGACGCCATATTTATTGATGCGTCCCGAATAGAGCTGCTGAGGGTCGTTGCGGTTGGCTGGCGTGAAGGTGCACCGCATATCTTTGCTCGAGCCGATGACAAAGCCTACGCCACCATCGATGACGCAGGTGAGAAGTCCCACTTTGACGCCGAAATCCGCATGAGCGGGCGCTGAAAGCGGCACAAGGGCAAGCGCTGCGAGGATGAGCTTCTTCATGGCGGGTTCCTTTCAGGGGCATGAAGAAATATCAACCGATTAGCTGCCGAAAGGTTCCCATGGTGCGGACTTGCGGTCCGCACCCCCACATCATCCTTTCTACAACCCCAGTTTGCAGTACGGCTTGACGGATTTCATTTTATGATCATAAATTGTGATCACATTGGGCGATTGTGTGCAATGTTTGCAACCTTGCTTGGGCAAAACGAAAACTGGGGGAACTATGATTGCGCGAATTTCGAAGACATTTATGTGCTTCTCGTTGGCCGCGTTCGCATTCCTGGTCCTGTTCAACAACCTCACCGACTACGGTTCCAACTACAACTTCGTTCGCCATGTTCTAAGCATGGACACGACGTTTCCCGGCAACGCCTTGATGTACCGTGTCATCACC
>NZ_JBFUIP010000334.1:0-2343 GCF_056401815.1 Aminobacter sp. P4_D5
AGAGCACTGTCGATCTCGGCTCCCTCGGACCGGTCGGCAGATCGGCCACCGAAGTCCGCTCCCGCCATTTGGCGACGGTCTTCTGGTTGATTCCGTAGCGTTTCGCCAGCGCCCTCAGGCTCTCTTGACTATGCTGTATCGCTCGACGGACCGCCTCTGTCGTCGTGGCGCTCCCATGAAGAACCTGGCCCATAGTGCATCCCCTGTTTCGGCCAACAAGGATGCCCCATCAAAGCCTGGGATCAAACATCTAGTAGCCGCCGGTCTTCTGGGTAGTGGCTGTTTCCGCCGATGATCAGCAGCTTACCGGTCGGCATTGACGGTCTTTGCTGGCTACTGCACCAACCGCCGTAGGCGACGAGCTTCGGCCAAATGGCCTTATTCCGGTGGTTAAGCTTAAGCTTCAAGGGCGGATTGGAGCGCCGTATACGCAGACGGTCTTCCCAGAATTGACCCCCTTCGGCCCGACGGGCTCGCCCAACTTTTAAGCCCGTTCTCAATGCAAATCACATTCCCGCGCTATAGGAAGGCCGAGAGCAGAAGTAGTGCTGCTGATCGACGAGGCCGATGACTTACTCGAAATCCTAACGACCTCGACCGGCAGCACAGGCGGGCTTGGGGGCTGCCCTGAGGCCATAGCAATGGACCTTGCCCATTGTGCCTAGGCCCTCCCTGGCAATTTCACCGCCTCGACACAAGCCCTCAACTGGATTTCCGACGCACCCTCAGTGTAAGCGCCAAACGTGACGTCACTGCCCTTCTTGCCCGGTACGTGGCCAACAACCTCCTTGACCGTCTCGACGGCGTGGCCAGCGTGTCGCGCCTGAGTGATGAACCAACGCGTAGCCGAATGGAAGTTCACCAGCGACCGGCGCTGGCCCGCCCGCATGTCGTCGACGCCAAGGTGCTTGCGAAAACGGTTGAAGCACTTCCCTAGCCTGTCGCCGGAGTCGCGTAGGCTGGCCCCTTCGTGGAACAGCATTCGGTCCCTTGCTTTCGGTACGTCGCCGAACGTTCTCGACCAAGTCCGGGCGAACAGGAACCTTGCGAGCAGCGGACATGTCTTGCCCTGCTGAAAGTCAAATACGTCGTGGACTTCCTCGAACCCCAGCATGATAACCTCCGCAAGCCTCATCCCCGACAGCGCCGAAATACGAGGGACATCTTCGATCTGTTGCCGGTCTTCAGGCTCCATGCCTTTCGGCCACTCCGAATAGAGCAGGGTCCGCAATTCCTGTTCGGTGAACGCCCGCTCCTTGTCACGATCACCGCGCTCATTCGGCCTTCCCGCGTACCGTCGAGCACTCACCGAATATTGCGGTACTGCCAGGTTGTATTACTCGCTACCCGAATGGCTGTGTTGACGAGGAAGGCTGGTTTGGCTCGAATATTAGGGTGGGGACAAGTGCCGAACCTGTAATCCAGCTACGGGAAGGAGAGGGGAAAGCCATGCCAACGCCGCACAATTTTTCGGAGGGCGATGCGCCGATCGCGCTTCAGACATCGTTCTGGAACGGATGGAACGCCGACAATCGCGAGCACCAGATGAGTGAAGTCAGCGCCCGCCAAGCTGAAGTCATCTTGGGCTGGATAGACGATATCGGCCGAGAAAACCTCGACATACTGGACGTCGGCTGCGGCAGCGGCTGGTTCGCGCCCGCACTTTCGCGCTACGGCAAGGTGACGGCGACTGACCTTTCCGACGATGTGCTGAACCGCGCAGCGAAGCGGTGGCCGCATGTGACATTCACACCGGGCGATTTCATGGCCCTGGATTTTGGCAAAGCGACGTTCGACGTCATCGTGACCCTTGAGGTCCTGTCCCATGTCTTCGATCAACAGGCCTTCATCCGCAAGCTTTCCAGCCATCTGCGGCCTGGCGGACATTTGATGCTGGCAACACAGAACCGACATGTTCTCGAAAAATACAACGCAATTCCCCCGCCTGCCCCGGGCCAGTTGCGCCGCTGGGTCTACCAGCACGAACTTGCTGACCTCCTGGCGCCTGAATTCGAACCGCTGCACCTGTTCACGGTGTCGCCGATCGCACGCAAAGGCATCATGCGGCTGGTCAACTCCTGGAAGCTGAATGCTCCCGTCCGCGCTGTTTTTGGCAATCGCGTCGAAAGGATGAAGGAACGCATGGGATTCGGGTGGACATTGATGTCGCTGTCGAGGAAGCGCGCCTAGATGTTTGATCCCAGGCTTTGATGGGGCATCCTTGTTGGCCGAAACAGGGGATGCACTATGGGCCAGGTTCTTCATGGGAGCGCCACGACGACAGAGGCGGTCCGTCGAGCGATACAGCATAGTCAAGAGAGCCTGAGGGCGCTGGCGAAACGC
>NZ_JBFUIP010000335.1:0-2270 GCF_056401815.1 Aminobacter sp. P4_D5
CTCACGATCCGTTTCAGCACAGTTGATGATTATGCCCTCGGGCTGGTCGGTTTCCAGATTCTTCGTACCGTCATAGTAGGCGAGCAGCCAGGCAAATAGGCCCCATCCAACGAGGGCCTGCAGCACTAAGACCGCGCCAAGATAGTATGGCCAAACGGGACGCTTCTTGGCCTTCGCCTCAATGTCGCCGACAGTTGAATAAGTGAATGACTGGCCACGAAGGGTCCGAACCAAATTGGCAACGCTCATCTCACTCGCTGAGGGTCGTCTACCGACATACTTGGAAAATATGTAAGCAAGAAGCAGCTCGCGCAGCCCCTTTGCAACAGCCGGCGTTAACCAAATTGCGAGCGCCACGACAACTGTCAGAAGTGAGCATGCAGCCGCGAGGCCGATCGACACGCTGGACATGTTCGTCGGGGAGCCTATCAATCCAAGTAGCGCACGACCTCGGAAACCGATAAGTGCTGTCACACCGAACAGCGTTACTGTGGCGACTCCCGTAACGATGGCTGTCCGAGTGCTGTTGACACCGCGAACAACAAGCGTCTCAACACGTGTGCCCAGATCGCTCACAGTGTCCCCTCTTTCATTTAATGAATGCATAGTATTCGTTGCAGTACAAGTCTTCTCTGCAGCCCTGGGTGGCACGGCCTGGGAGATCTTCAGCTCCCGGCAGATTGCCTTGATCGAAATTCCTGCACCAGCGACAGCCGGCGCATCTTTTTCGATCACCTCCACAACCAACATCCAAAACGCAAATGCCTCCGATCAACCGGAGGCATCTTGATGACCTCATCGTTAAAGGGCCCCGTTTGGACGAAAATCACCCCCAAATAGAGTTCTCATTCCACTGGGAGCATCAAGTCCAGCAAATGATCCTGCGAACCTTCTTGGCATGCCGCAAGAAGAGCCAACTGGCAACAAGGGAGCGGAGGGAGATCCGCAGCCGACAACTTCTGGTCAGTAGAGAGCGTAGAACCCCTGCCTCAATGCTACTGGCTGACGTGGTGGGCGCGTATTCTCCTCGGTGGCACAGGTCTAATAATTAGCGAGTTTCCATCCCCATGCGCCACGTTGCCGATGATAGCCTGGTGAACCCGACGATGGACCAGATGCTTTGCAGCAAGCGCGCGTCTATAGCCGGCCTTGCGGCCCGACAGGCCCGCTTTTCACTCGACAGCCTGAACGCCCTGCTTTGCAAGCTTCGCCAGGGTGGCGCGTGAGCAGCCGGTGGCGGCGATGATCGTCGCCCAGGTCTTGCCCTCGCCCAGCATGGCGAGGATTGCTGCATTGCGCTTTTCGTTGGCCGGCCGGCCGCGATAGCGGCCTTCCACTCTGGCCTTGGCGATGCCCTGCGCCTGGCGGCGGCGGCGATCGGTGTAGTCCTTGCGCGCGATTGCAGCCAGCATGTCGAGCATCATACCGTTGATCGCGTCGGCCATGCGCTCGGTGAACTCATCGCCGTTGCCGATCATCTGCCAGGATGTTGGCAGGTCCAGCGCGACGACGCGAATGCGCTTCGCCTTGAGATCGGCGCGCAGGGTGTYCCAATCGGCCGCACCCAGGCGTGAGAGGCGGTCCACCTGTTCGATCAACAGCAGATCGCCAGGCTGCGCGTCCGACAGCAGCCGCGCGAGTTCAGGCCGCGCTAGCGAAGCGCCGCTTTCGTTCTCGGCGTAGAAAGCTGCAATCTTGAGGCCTTTCGCCTTGGCGAAGTCGACCAGCTCGGTCCTGGCTCGGTTGGCGTCCTGATCACTTGTGGAAGCGCGAAGGTAAGCACGGACGAACATGCTGAACCCCTGATTCAGTTCATTTAAGGTGGTTCATATATATTTGGTCTTTTTTAAGTGGTCAATTCGCTTTATTGAACCGGCCAATCAATAGGTTCACTTAGGTATACCCAATATGAACCGAACAGTTCTCATTGTCAGAGTTGGGACTTGAGGTTAGCGAAGCTCGCGTAGGCGAAAGGCGTTCGCGACGAGCCATGGACTCTTTGAATGGGGATCGACAGGGTGCCGCGCCAGATAAGGTCTGCTCATCGCGGCATAGCGGGTGGAGTCGGCCGCATGGTCTTCCCCATGGGTGTCGACGTCCTCAATGTTGTGCGGATCATGCTGGAGCATTGGCAAGGTTCGAATTATGGCCTTGCAGTGGTCCATGAACACGATCATCGGATGACCGTCAGTATTGCCTTTCAACCGCGCACGGACCTCGGTCCAGCCCCCCATGCGTTTGTCGTGACTAGTCCGTTGATTGTCCGCTTT
>NZ_JBFUIP010000336.1:0-2262 GCF_056401815.1 Aminobacter sp. P4_D5
GCCCAGCACCGAGGTGGTGATCGTGAACGCTCCGCCGGTCGCCACGCCCGTCCCCAGCACCGTCGTGCCGTCGGTGTCGTAGACCGTCACCGTGGCGCCCGCCTCCGCCGTCCCGGCGATCGTCAGCGTGGGGTCGTTCGAGCTGCCRTTRTYCGTCACCAGGCCCGTCACCGGCGCCGCGTCRTCGCTCACGCTGGCGATCACCGGCGCCGMYGGCGCCAAGSTGTCGACGGTCAGGTCRTGCGTCGCCGTCGCGGTGTTGCCCGCCGCGTCCGTGGCCACCGCCGTCACCGTCAGCAGGCCCTGGCCYGCCGTCGCCACCGACGTGCTCCAGGCGCCRSTGCYGTCGACCGTCACCGACGCGCCGTTCACCRCCARCGTCGAGCCGATCTCCGCGGTACCCGAAACCGTGATCCCACCCGCCGCTTCAGCGGCGTTGATCASGTCGTCGCCRCCCTCAATTGTAGTGATCGACACCAACGGCGCCRYRGTGTCGAYGGTSACSTGGAAYGCYGCCGAGGCGGCACTCTGGTTGCCCGCCGYRTCGCTCGCCCGGACCGTCAGSGTRTGGCCGCCCTCGYCCAGCACCGAGGTGGTGATCGTGAACGCCCCGCCGGTCGCMACRCCCGTYCCCAGCACCGTCGTGCCGTCGGTGTCGTAGACCGTCACCGTGGCGCCCGCCTCCGCCGTCCCGGCGATCGTCAGCCTGTTGTCGTTCGAGCTGCCGTTATCCGTCACCACGCCCGTCACCGGATCTACGTCGTCGGTCACGACGGTGATCACCGGCGCCAGCGGCGCCAAGGTGTCGATGGTGACGTGGAACGGCGTCGAGGCCGGCCCCTGGTTGCCCGCCGCGTCCGTCGCCCGCARCGTCAGGGTATGGGCGCCCTCGCTCAGCGCCGAGGTGGTGATCGGCCCCGCCCCGCCGGTCGCCAAGCCGGTCCCCACCACCGTCGTGCCGTCGGTGTCGTAGACCGTCACCGTGCTGCCCAGTTCCGCCGTCCCGTCGATCTCCAGCGTGGGGTCGTTCGAGACGCCGTTATCCGCCACCTCGCCGGTCTCCGGCGCCACGTTGTCGATCACGCTRCCGAAGGTCGGAGCCCCCGGCGCCGTGGTGTCGATGGTGACCTGGAACGCCGCCGAGGCCAGCCCCTGGTTGCCCGCTCCGTCCGTCGCCCTCGCCGTGAACTGGTAGGCGCCATCCGCCAGGGAGGTGGGGTCGGCCCGGCTCCAGTTGCCGCCGGTGTCGGCCACCGTCGTGCCGATCGACACGCYGTCCCGAAAGATCTCGACCGTGCTGCCCGCCTCGGCCGTGCCGCTCAGCGTCAGCGTCTGGTCGCTGGTGAGGTGGTCGCCCGCCGTCCCGCTGTCGCCCGCGAACCCCGTGATCGCCGGCGCCAACGGCGCCGTGGTGTCGATCGTGACGTGGAAYGCCGTYGMGWACGSCCCCTGGTTGCCCGCCGCGKCSGTCGCCCTCGCCGTCAGCGTGTGAGCCCCCTGGCCCAGCGCCGAGGTGGTGATCGTGAACGCCCCGCCGGTCGCAACACCCGTCCCCAGCACCGTCGTGCCGTCGGTGTCGTAGATCGTCACCGTGCTGCCCGCCTCCGCCGTCCCGGCGATCGTCAGCGTGGGGTCGTTCGAGCKGCCRTTATTCGCCACCAGGCCCGTCACCGGCGCCGCGTCGTCGCTCACGCTGGCGATCAACGGCGCCRMCGGCCCCGCCAGGCCAACGATGGTGACGTGGAACGCTGCCGAGRCRGCACTCTGGTTGCCCGCCGCATCGCTCGCCCGGACCGTCAGGGCATGGCTGCCGTGACCCAGCGCCGAGGTGATGATCGTGAACGCCCCGCCGGTCGCAACACCCGTCCCCAGCACCGTCGTGCCGTCGGTGTCGTAGACCGTCACCGTGGCGCCCAGCTCCGCCGTCCCGGCGATCGTCAGCCTGTTGTCGTTCGAGCTGCCGTTATCCGCCACTAGGCCCGTCACCGGCGCCACGTCGTCGGTCACGCTGGTGATCGCCGGCGTCGACGGCGCCAAGGTGTCCATCACACTGATTTCACTGCCAGCGGCCGAAATACTCGTCGCTGAAACATTCGGAAGGTCTATCAACACATTTAGAGTTGTAGTTATTCCAGATCCACCCTGGATAAAAACAAATGTGTGATTTTTATCTGAAATTGTAGCGATAAATGCAATTGAGCTTCCTGAAGTACCAAGATTATTTGCTTGCAAATATTGAACTACTGCTGCCACATCTTGATT
>NZ_JBFUIP010000337.1:0-2235 GCF_056401815.1 Aminobacter sp. P4_D5
GTCGGGGTGAAGCGCCCCAAGGCTGACTTCACTTACGCACAGCCCGAAACGAGGATTGTCCAGGGCGACCTGCTGATTGTATGCGGTCCCACAAAGCTCGTAGAGGCCTTCGCAGCCGTTACCTGACCCCGACCCAGCGATCCTGCGACCGCGCATAAGTATTGAGCAAAGGCTGCGACCGTCAGGCATCACAGCCGCCGCTAGTTTCTCGGAACCCGAGAGCGTTGGCCTGGTGAACAGGCCGCGGCCACGCTGCCTTTGCTGAAGATCTGTTGGCGCTAAGCAAAGTGAACCGCTCCGGGTTTGTCGGAGGCTCCAACTCCTGAGAGGCTGGAGCGATGACGAGCAAGACGACGAACAAGTTCTCGCCTGAGGTTCGCGAGCGGGCGGTGCGGATGGTGCTGGAGCATGAAGTGCAGCACCCGTCGCGCTGGGCGACGGTCCTCTCGATCGCGACCAAGATCGGCTGCACGGGCCAGACGCTGAACGAGTGGGTGAAACAGGCAGAGCGCGACACCGGCCGCCGTCCTGGGCCGACGACGGAGATGGCGACCCGGCTCAAAGCCCTGGAACGCGAGAACCGCGAGCTTCGGCAGGCCAACGAGATCCTGCGCAAGGCGTCGGCGTATTTTGCCCAGGCGGAGCTCGACCGCCGGTTCAAGCCATGATCGCCTTCATCGATGATCATCGCGGGGCGCACGGGGTCGAGCCGATCTGCAAGGTTCTGCCGATCGCCCCGTCAACCTATCGCGCGCAAGCGGCGCGGGGGCGTGATCCGGCTAAGCTGCCGGCCCGGGCCAGGCGCGATGCCGCGCTGATGCCCGAGATCGAGCGCGTGTTCGAGGAGAATTTCCGCGTCTACGGCGTGCGCAAGGTCTGGCGGCAGCTGAAACGCGAGGGCCATGACCTGGCGCGCTGCACCGTCACGCGCTTGATGCGCAGCATGGGCTTGCAGGGCGTGATCCGCGGCAAGCCGGTCAGGACCACGATTAGCGACAAGGCCGCACCTTGCCCGCTGGACCACGTCAACCGGCAGTTCAAGGCACCGCGYCCGAACGCGCTGTGGGTCTCCGACTTCACCTAYGTCGCGACCTGGTCAGGGTTCGCCTACGTCGCCTTCATCATCGATGCCTATGCGCGGCGGATYGTCGGMTGGCGCGYRTCGCGGACCGCGCATACAGGCTTCGTGCTGGACGCGCTGGAACAGGCCCTGCACGAGCGGCGCCCGCTGCATCGCGGCGGCTTGGTGCATCACAGCGACAGGGGCAGCCAGTACGTTTCCATCCACTACACCGAGCGCCTGGCTCAGGCGGGCATCGAGCCCTCCGTCGGCAGCGTCGGCGACAGCTACGACAATGCCTTGGCCGAGAGCATCAACGGCCTCTACAAGGCCGAGGTCATTCACCGGCGCGGCCCATGGCGCTCGCTCGAGACCGTGGAATTCGCCACCCTCGAATGGGTGGACTGGTTCAACAATCGGCGGCTGCTGGAGCCCATCGGCAATATCCCGCCGGCCGAGGCCGAAGCACTCTACTACGCCGCACAGGGGAACCTGCTCCTGGCGGCGTGACTCATACCAAACAGCCTCCGGAATTCCCGGGGCGGTTCAGRGAAGCACCCCATCACTGTTGTTGATATCGACGACTCTGAGCAAGTTGATGAGGCTCTGGCGATCTTCGGGGCGACACAGGTTGAAATCGAGACGCCATCTGGCGGTACACATCTCTGGTACAAGTACCGTGGAGAGGGATGCCGCAATCTTCGAAGTCTCGGCCTGTCCGGTGACCTGAAAGGCGCTGGCGGCTTTGTCGTAATGCCGCCCACGCTGCGCCAGGATAACGGCCGCGGCTACCGCTTCCTTCGAGGTGCGCCGGAGCGAGCGGGTTCGCTCGTAGCAATGTCGATGCATGGAGCCGCCTTCCTGGATCGCGGTGAAGACGCGCTCCTTCGACCGGTTCTGGATCGAAATCTGAGCAAGGCTGCGTTGCTCGGGCAGCCCGTAGCCGCTGTGCCCGCTGGCCAACGCAACGCCTTCTGCTTTCGCTGGGCCCTGGCTCACGCGATTGTTTGCCGCGACCTGGCCGCGCTGATCCACGACTTGGCCGATGAAAACCGTCGTCGGTGTGAACCGCCTCTGAGCGACGCCGAGGTCGCGAAGATCGCAAAAAGCGCGTGGAGCTACGAGCAGCGGGGTGAAAACTGGGTGCGGGGCGAGGGCGTCACGCAGATCACGAC
>NZ_JBFUIP010000338.1:0-1997 GCF_056401815.1 Aminobacter sp. P4_D5
GTGGTCTTTCTCACCGGCCTTTCGGAAATGGATCCTGCAGCGGTCCTGGCCGCCCTTCTGGTCTTCCGCCTTTTCTACCTCATCATCCCGCTCATCTTGGGCATCATCGCAGTGCTTGCCTTCGAGCATTCGCAATTCGGACGCGGCGACAAGCAAGGCGAAGCCTGAAAACTGAAATTGCAGCACCGAACAGGGTTGACTATTTCCCGGCGGTGGCTACAAGGCGCGCACCGGCGGCGTTGTCGAGACAGCGTCCGCGGCCGAACCAAAAGTCGGCCCTGCTGGGGAATAGGTTAACGGTAGACCCACGGACTCTGACTCCGTTAGTCCTGGTTCGAATCCAGGTTCCCCAGCCAACTCTTTCTTCAATAAAACCAACGGCTTAAAACTCAGCACCCCCAGACCCGCGCCTGACTCTGTCGCATCATGTTGCAACTGACTATGGCTGATTCCCGGGGTTTTTGGCTCACCTCGGCCACCTGACGCGACATGGAACGCAACATGGTCACTCGTGCATCGGGCCAATGCCTCGCTTGATTTCCGAAGGTTTTCGCTCACACTCGGCAACTCCACGCGACATGAAAGAGGCAAGAGTGCGCATTGATGGGGAACTTCCGCCAGCAAACCCTAGCGCGCTGGGGCTACATCTGACGGAGTTGGAGTTTTGTGGAGTACTCGCATTTCTGGACGCATCGGCGCTTGTTTCGCGAGCCTGGATATACGGCTCGCGACACTCAGGCACCCGCCGCAGCAAGGGTAGCGTATTCTCCCATCCTGACATTGATCTAGCGGTGGAGCTTGGCAACGCCCCTACGGYCGACGATCAACATCTCACGCTAGCCAGATTTCAACTGAATCACGATCTCCGCGAATTTTTCGACCACGACCGACCAGAGTTCGGGTTGACCGCCACCGACAACAAGCCCGGTACCGTGCATCTTGAATTCTCTGAGCCGGGGACCAGTGTTCAAGCCTGGGTAAAGGACGGTGCGACTATTATCTTCGAGCGCAAGTAGTCAGCGATAGCCAATCACCGCTAAATGAACCCCAAAACGCAGAAAAAGCCCCGCCACCGTTCGGCAGCGGGGGGTTAAGTGGACTCGCTCTAGCAAATCATTGGAAATGAACGGCTTTACGAGCTTTCCAGACACGAAAAGCTCAAGTCGAATCATACCCCCTCACCAGCACGTCTGAAACGACAAAAAGGCCCCCGCCGGCCAGACCTCAATCGGCACGCTTTGCCGATCTTTCCGACGTCGATCTCACCGGCGCCGATAGCTTTACCGCAGCCCAAGCGTCGAGCGCGTCCACGTGATAGAGCGGTATGCGGCCCGCATACTGCATTTCAGGCCCACCCCCAATGGTCGCGAGCTTGTTCAAAGTAGCGACGGCGATATCGATCCCGTGCTTTTCCGCCAGATAATAGGGGACGTCTTTCCGACGGAGACGTGGACGGGAACTCATAACTCGTTCGAACGCTCCATGCATGGCGCTTCCTCCTTGGTTGCGTCCGCCCTGCACAATCATGGATTGAGGTTGCAAGCGATACCAGCTGTCTCCTTCACAATGCCCTGATTCCACAGGGCGATTGAGCATTGATGTGGAGAACGGAGCGGCCGACTTCGATAGGCTGTGGTCACATGAAGCCATGCGATACGATGCCGTACGGACCCTGCTTGGTGAAATCCGAGGCCTCCTGCCAAGGCCTTCAGCCTGACAGCAGTCACCGCGAGCCTTTTCCCAATTCCCCAAACGCAAAAGCCCCCGCGGCCAAGATGGTCGAAAGTGAACATGCTGGCGTCATCGCCTTGTCTCGCTATGCCAACCCTGCAATTGGCGAATATGGCGCCATGCGGGTGGGCCGTGGTGTCGACCACCACAAGGGCTTTTCGCCTCCTCGGAGCAGAAATCCGGCTCGCGCCACGCCCGATCGATGAATGTCGATTGCTCCTAGCAGCGCCGTGCATCCGGATGGAAACACAAGGACGCTCTAACGC
>NZ_JBFUIP010000339.1:0-1983 GCF_056401815.1 Aminobacter sp. P4_D5
GACCAGGGAGGCCACATCGTCTTTGTATCGGTGGCCCCTGGGATCTGATCAGAGAAAATGGGGCGGGCTGTCCCAAAGAGCGACCCGCCGCGAAGCCTCTGATTCAAAATGCGAAGACGGCATCTCCGTTCTGCAGGAGCGCGGCATGCGCATGCAGGTCGACGCCGTTGAACTCGACCTTGTCGACATAGAGGTTSCGGTCGGCGGAGGCYTGGCCGCCCCAGGCGTCGTTCAGGAAGCGCACGGCCAGGGAATGCCCGCCCGCTGCGAAGTCCGCCTGGATCTCGACGACGTCCGGGTGATCCGTTCCATGRGGCGCGCKCGCCACCCGCTCGTCGCCCATCTGGATCCCGTCCACCAGAACRACGAAGCGGGCGTCGCCCTGATAGGCGTCCTGCGAGAGGCTGATCCKCAGCACATCCGGCGGAGCCGCCGCCGCCSCSCCGCCGGACGGCTGCGAGCCTCCGAACGAGAAGGTCTGGTCACGGGCGGTGAGCAGGCTCGCGGCGAGATGCTGATCCGTACCGTTCAACACCACCCCGTCCACGTAGAGGTTGCGGTCGGTCCCCGCCGTGCCGCCCCAGCCGTCGKTCAGGAAGCGGACGGTCAGCGCGTGMTGSCCRTCGGTGAARTCRCCCTTGAATTCSAGRACCTCGTGCTGACCGGCCGCGTGCGAGGCKCCGGTCGTTCCCTCGCCGACCTGYTKGCCRTCGATCAGGATSGCGTAGCGGGCATCCCCCTGCCAGGAGTCGCCGGAGAGCGAGACGCTCAGGACGTCCTGCGTGGTCTCGTGGCCCGGCGTGGTCGCCGGCAGGTTGAAGGACGCCACCCCGTTGGAGTGCAGGGCYTGGTGGAGGCCCRTRTCCACGCCRTTRGCCAGGATRSYCTCGACGTARAGGTTGCGATCSGCRCCCGCRGTGCCRCCCCAGGCATCGTTGAGGAAYTCCACCGTYACGGCATGRGYSGTGYCGGSGGCGWAGCTGCCGAGCTCGTGCCGTTCWCCGCCGGCCGAGTGCTGTACCTTCACCTCGCCGCGGAACACCTCCATGCCATCCACCCGGACCAGGGCGATCGGGTTGCCGTTCCAGCTCTCCGCGCCGAGGACGACCGCGAGCGGGATGGTGCCGCCCGATGATCCCGGGATCGTGGGGTCAGGGGTCGGATGGGGCGTCGTCGCCGGGCTGTCCGGAATGGGCACGGGCTTGSCGGYCGCCGTTTCGGGCCCGGCGAYGGCGAAGGTCGGRTCGCGCGCGTAGTCRSYCGCCSCGGWGAAGGGYGGCRCGTCCGCCATYAGGCCGTCGTAGGCSGCCTTGGCCTCGGCRGAGCCCGTCAGSCGGTAGATGCCGGCCAGCGTCGCSAGCGCCAGCTGCGGGTAGTCGCCCTGGCTCTGCGACCAYCCRTCGCCATTGCTCCAGCCCCGGGCCTCGGTCTGTGCGCCGATCTGGGCCCAGCTCTGATAGGGCGCGGCGCCGGCGGCGGCATTGCTGATGGCGATSAGGTAGGCCGCGCCATCGTGCTCGTCGAAACCYTGGGCGGCATGGGTAAAGCGGCCCACRAGGAARTTCGMCTCCCACTYCAGGAAGGTCAGGGCGTCCGCATTGCCRCGGCCGGCCGCRGCGATCACGGTCGAGGCGAAGTAGTCCTGCTGCCAGGGCGGCAGCGCGCCATCGGTCCCGTAGCTGCCGGGAACCCAGCCATGGGCCTCGCCCTGCTGTGCYGTCCATTCCGGGATCTTCGAGACRAGCCAGGCGTAGTTGGCGTYCGAGGCTTCCTGGAAATAGGCCTTCTCCGCGGTGCCGTCGGGCGCGGCCCAGGCAGCGTCGTCCACCTCCCGCAGAGCCCAGGCGGCGCCGCGGACCTGGTTGGTGTTGACCAGGTTGTCGGCGGCGCCACCGCGGACCTGGGGCCACTGGCTGAGGATATTCCAGGCGGCCTGGGCCTCGAGGTTGTCCAGCATCCAGCGTTGGCCGGTCAGCACATAGG
>NZ_JBFUIP010000340.1:0-1982 GCF_056401815.1 Aminobacter sp. P4_D5
ACCTTTGGTCATTGGAAGGCTTCCGCAAACTCGTACTTTAGGAATTTGGCATGACTATCTTTGATTTTGAAGATTCAGAGGCTCTTGGAGCGGTTATTTCCGTTGATACGGTCGCAGTAACAATTCGTGTCGACAATCTAGATCGACTGAAGCGGCTTCAAGTCAATCGTCTAGCAGTATTGCAAAGCAGCCGAGCGGGGCAACATCTCATTGGGATTGTCGTCAAGATCACACGCAAACCTGACGAGCGAGTGGGCGTYGGGGATGATATTGCCGGTGACGATCAACTTGAACCAAATGAAAATAATCTCGTCAAAATTACCCTAATCGGGACTCTATTGGACAGAGAAGGTACAAAACAGAATGTCTTCCGCCGCACCCTAGAAACAGTCCCCGAGATCGAAGCCAACTGTTTTGCTCTTGAGGGGGAGCGGTTGACGGGTTTTATGCAAGTGATTTCGAATGTAGAAGTTGATGGACCAAAACTCTCCCTAGGTACATTTACCTTGGATGACGAAGCCGTAGCCTATCTTAATGGAAATAAGCTCTTTCAACGGCACGCCGTGATAGTTGGAAGCACTGGCTCAGGAAAATCCTGGACGACCGCGAGACTTTTAGAACAAATTTCGGCGCTACCACAGGCAAATGTCGTACTTTCGACATACACGGTGAGTATCGCCCCTTGATCGGGGACGCATTTCAACATCTAAAAATTGCAGGACCAGCAGACATTGAACGCGGAACAACTCTAAAATATGGAATTTTGCATTTACCGTACTGGCTCTTGGGTTACGAGGCGCTAGTTTCAATGTTCGTTGACAGGAGTGACCAGAACGCTCCCAACCAGGCGATGTTGATGACGAGGGCAATCACTGACGCAAAACGTGCAACCCTGACTGACCCAAAACACAAGTCAATCTTGGACAATTTTACCATCGATAGCCCAATACCTTTCGACATCGATGGGGTCATTGATGAATTGAATGACCTCAATACCGAAATGGTTCCAGGATCTAGAGGTGAAAAACAAGGAGACTTCTTCGGTAAATTGAGTCGACTCATCCCGAGGCTGGAAGCAAAGCGCTCTGACCGTCGCCTTTCATTCCTCTTCAAGCCGCCTGCGGAGTGCATGGCAATGGAATGGCTTCCGAAGATGGTACATCGAATTGTTGCGGGACGTGGGGCACAGACGGAGCAACGTGGCGGGGTCAAGATCATTGATTTCTCAGAGGTGCCATCGGATGTATTGCCACTAATGGTCAGCCTGCTTGCACGCATCATCTTTACGGCTAACCAGTGGACCAAGCCTGAAGATCGCCACCCGATTGCAATGCTCTGTGACGAGGCACATCTTTACATTCCGGAACGCGCTTCGGCGGATAGTTCGGACGCGGTGTCTGTCGAGATTTTTGAGCGCATTGCGAAGGAAGGCCGGAAGTATGGGATTGGCTTAGTAGTAATCAGTCAACGCCCTTCCGAGGTGAATAGGACTGTACTGAGCCAGTGCAACAACGTTGTTGCGATGCGGCTGACTAACGGCGATGATCAAAATGTCATCCGACGCCTTCTGCCCGACAGCTTAGGAAGTTTCGGCGAACTGCTGCCTGTCCTCGACACGGGAGAAGCGCTTGTTGTTGGCGACGCAAGCCTACTGCCCACTAGAATTAGGGTAACTGAACCCGCCTTGAAACCTGACAGCCAAACCATTGCGTTTTGGGACCGATGGAATGACACTGCTCCCAAATCGGATACCGAAAACGCAGTTCTCGCGTGGAGGCGGCAAAGCGCGAATTAGACGCTAGAGCATCGGACTTTCATGTGAGTCCATATCCTGCTGCGGCGAAGTAGTTTCTGCATTCTGTTGGGGAGAAGAGATTGCAGATATCGCCGATGGCCTGCCACAGGGCGTCGATGGTTCTGATGGCCTTAGCGCGCAGATGCGCCTTGAGCTTGGCGAAGGCCATTTCGATCGGATTGAGATC
>NZ_JBFUIP010000341.1:0-1964 GCF_056401815.1 Aminobacter sp. P4_D5
GGGGACGGTCGTTCAAGCAACTGACGATGTTGTTGTCGTTAAGCCAGCTCTCCAACTCGTCGACCATCTCCTCGGCGTCCTTGCCGAGTGTTTGGACATGGAGTTCCGGGCTCTCGGGAGCTTCGTAGGGCGAATCGAGGCCGGTGAAATTTTTGATCGTGCCGTTGAGCGCCCGCGCATAGAGCCCCTTGGGATCGCGCCTCGCGCATTCCTCGAACGGTGTGTCGACGAAGATTTCAACGAATTCACCCTCCTTCATCCTTTCACGCGCCATCTGTCGCTCGGCGCGGAATGGCGAAATGAAGGAAACAAGCACGACGAGCCCGGCGTCGGCCATCAACCGGGCGACCTCGACCACACGGCGGATGTTTTCGACACGATCCTCTTCGGTGAAACCCAGATCCCGGTTGAGCCCGTGGCGGATGTTGTCGCCGTCGAGCAGATAGGTGTGCCGGCCAGCCGCGTTCAGCTTTTTCTCGAGCAGGTTGGCAATTGTCGACTTGCCTGAACCCGACAGGCCGGTGAACCACAGCACCGCTGGCTTTTGATACTTTTGGGCCGTGCTGGGTGCGGTCGACGTCGAGCATCTGCCAGTGGATGTTGCGAGCGCGCCGCAGCGGATGGCAGATCATGCCAGCACCCACGGTGGCGTTGGTCATGCGGTCGACGAGGATGAACGCACCTGTGATGCGGTTGTCGTCATAGCGGTCGAAAGCGATCGGCGCCTGGACAGAGAGATCGCACACACCGATCTCGTTCATGTCGAGGTGGGCTGCGGCTTCCTTGGCGAAGCTCGTCACGTTGATCCGATGTTTGAGCCCGGTAATCGTCGCCCCCACCTGATCGGTCTCCGTGCGCAGGATGTAAGGCCGGCCGGGCAGCAGTGGCTTGTCATCGAACCAGACGATATTTGCCTGGAACTGGTCAGCCCACCTCGGGCCGGGCATCAACAGTGGATAACACGTCGCCGCGCGAGATCTCGATCTCGTCCTCCAGCAAAAGGGTCACCGACTGGCCGGCGATTGCCAGCGGACTATCCGCCGCGCCGACGAGGATTCGCTTCACGCGCGAGCGGCGTCCCGACTTCGCCGCAACCAAGGTCTGGCCAGCGGCGACAAATCCCKAAGCGATTGTGCCGGAGAATCCGCGAAAATCCTGATTGGGGCGATTTACATACTGAACGGGAAGGCGGAACGGCTTTTCGACCGCGTCGCCGTCTATCGCAATCGCCTCGAGGTGTTCGAGCAGCGTGGGACCCGAATACCAGCGCATTTCATCCGACGACCGGGTGACGTTATCGCCATAGCGCGCCGACATCGGGATGGGCTCGATCGACTGGAAGTTGAGACCGGACGCAAAGTCGCGATATTCGGCCGAGATGCGCTCGAAAACCTCCCGGCCGAAATCGACCAGATCGAACTTGTTCACGGCAAGGGCTACGTGACGGATGCCGAGCAGCGAAGCGATGATCGAGTGGCGGCGGGTCTGTTGCAAAATGCCCCGGCGGGCATCGACCAGCACAATGGCCAGATCGGCAGTCGAAGCGCCGGTCGCCATGTTGCGGGTATATTGCTCGTGGCCGGGCGTGTCGGCGACGATGAATTTTCGCTTGGGCATGGCGAAGAAGCGATAGGCGACGTCGATGGTGATGCCTTGTTCGCGCTCAGCCTCCAGGCCATCGACCAGAAGCGCGAAGTCGATGTCGGCACCATTGGTCCCATGTTTGCTGGAATCCCTTTCCAGCGCGGCTTGAAGGGTCAGTTCGACGGCCTCGCGAATGGTCATGAAAAAGCGCATCATCTCCGGGTGCGTGACAGTCAGTGGCCCACCACGTGCAAGTTGCCGCTTGAACAGCGGGATCAGCGATCCACTCGAACCAAGCACGTTTCCGAAGCGCACGGTCATGAAGCGCGGAGAGGCAGCGTCGTTCGCCCCTTCCAGGTCGAGTGACTGGCAATAGAGTT
>NZ_JBFUIP010000342.1:0-1938 GCF_056401815.1 Aminobacter sp. P4_D5
CTATTGAGGTCTACACAATAGACAATCCTGCGGCTAATCACTTGGCAAGGAGAAGAAAGCTTCGTGAGGAATTTGTAAGATGCATCGAAGAACTTACGACCGCCGAGATGTCGACCTAGCTGCTTTGTACGCCAGGTCGATATGACACTATTGAAAGTATGCGAATAGGAAGTTTTATCAGCTCTGACGGACCGTGTGGCGATTTGGCTTCAAAGAACAAACTATCTCCAGTCGTCATTTGATAGGATTTATCTCCGTGTAAATAGACCATCTCCCCCTCTAGTACGAATATAAACTCTAGCCCGTCGTGTTGAAACTGAGGGTATTTATCGAGGTGTTCTTCTAGGGTTATCAAGTATGGTTCAACGACGACATCGTTGTCATTCGGGATTGTATAGCCGAGTAGGCTGTACCTATGCCCCATTCGCGTGGCAGGCCTCTGCACATCGACGCCGCCACCTGATTTGACGAAAATAGCCTCGGTCGGTTCTTCGCAATCTTGGAAAATAACTGCCAGCGGCAATCCAAGAGCTGATGACACTGCCTGCAACGTACCCAACGAGGGAGAGATGGAGCCGTTCTCTATCTTGGACAGCATGCCAACTGAAATGCTTGCTGCCGCCGCCAGATCAGATGCTGTGACACCAATCTTGCGCCTATAGGATCTAACCTTGTTGCCGATCGCCGTACGAAGAAGCGCATCACGCGAGGGTCGTCCCGTGCATTCGGATTGGGAACACAAAAGCGGCGATGCTGATGCACTGGACGCCAAACGCGAGGCCACATCTGGCAATGACTCTACTGCGCTTTGGAAATCGGACATCTATTTTCCTCACTTTCGAAAAGGGGGCAAATGGAAGTCAACCGTGAGGTCACCAACTATCGAATTTTTGTACAGGCCTTCTTTGCAACCTTGTGTGAGGTGGCCGTTTACGGCCACGTCACAGTTTGACGGGCCCCTCGCTGCGCCCCAGGTCTACCCTTTGTGCTACAGCCCTTAAGCAACGCCGCCCAAAAGACCGACGACGCCGACCATGGCGGCCGCACCACCGAGCAACTTGGCGATTGCCGGTTGGCCTGAGTTAGTGGACCGTCCGATCATTGAGCCAATGCCGACACCAACGGCGTACAGCAATGCCGTCGCAGCCATGAATCCCGCCCCGTAGGCAATGCCCCCAACGGTGTCTGGCATTTCAGCTCCGTGCGCGTGCCCGTGAAAAATTGCAAAGGCAGCAACGAGCGCCATTGCCACCGAGATCGGAGCGGCAAAGCCGAACGCTACGACTGCACCGAGCACAACGATCGAAAGACCGATCCCGAATTCGACCAGTGGCAACTGAAATCCGGCCATCCCGATGGCCCCGCCGACAGCCATGGCAGCGATGAAACTCGCCGGGAGTAGCCAGGTAGCGCGGCCGCCCCGCTGAAACGCAAAGATGCCAACGAGGACCATGGCCAGAACGTGGTCCAATCCGCCGATTGGATGCATCAATCCTTGGAAAAGCCCAAGATCGCCATGACCAGGATGCGCCAGCGCTTGGCTGGGAAGAAACGCGAGGAACGGAACTGTCGCTAGGTATAATTTGCGTATTGGCATACTTAGTATCCCATTTCTACAGAGTGATTTGACGGTATGAGGTGACGATCGACAAACAAGTTATTAGCTGTTGGCGCGGTGCCCTAGCTTGTTGTTTGCAATCAGCGTTCCAAGCGTGTCCAGAATGACCCGAGTGGCAAGTTGTGCTGTGTTGTCGTTGACATCATACGGAGGGGAGACCTCAACGACCTCCATGCCGCATAGTCCCTCCGCCGCAATAGCGCGAATAATCTCGAATGCTTCGCGAGGCATAAGCCCACCTGGTTCTGGAGAGCCAGTTCCTGGTGCGAACCCTGGATCGATGGAGTCGATGTCAAATGACAGATAGACCGCCTTGCAGC
>NZ_JBFUIP010000343.1:0-1907 GCF_056401815.1 Aminobacter sp. P4_D5
CTTGCACCCAACGGGATCAGCGCCAGGGCACAGCTGAGAAATACCTTTCGAGATAGATCAACCATTGACGTCCCCTTCGTTTTGCCCCGCCTTCACTGACTTAGCTGTCAGCAACGACTAACGTTGCGCTTGTTACGGCGAGGCGGCTTTTTCGCTAATTGCCACTCGGCACTATTTCAGTTCGAACGGAAAGATGGTCTTCCAGTCCGTCTTCATGTCGACAACCGTCCAATTGTTCACCGCAGCCGCATCGAGCGCTTCGTCGAGTTTGCCAAACTCCGTGTTGCGGTCGTAGGCGTACTCCCGCTCGGCGTCGGTGTGGTGGACGATGAGACCGAAACGCGGGCCGGCGTTCCCGCTGCCCAAGGTCGTCCATTGCAGCATTTCGAGGTCGCCATCGGAATTGCCGAAGGCGGCGATCGGACGGCGGCCGATCTGCTCGTTGATGCCGGACGGCTTGCCAGCCTTGTCGTCKATGAAGTTGACCTCAGGCAGCCGAAACAGCGTAGGCGTGCCATCTTTCATCTCGAACTGCGTCTTGATGGACGAACCAATGACCTGCTCTGCCGGCACCCCATAAACCTTCTCGGTCCATGGCCGCATGAACTCGATGCCGCCGCCCGAAGCGATGAAAGTCTTGAAGCCATTGGCACGCAGATAGGCGAGCAGTTCGAGCATCGGCTGGTAGACGAGTTCGGTGTAGGGGCGCTTGAACCGGCCATCACGCGCGGTTGCGATCCAGTCGGTGACGATCTTCTGGAACTCGTCGCTGGTCATTCCGGCGTGGGTCGCCATGATGAGTTCCACCAGCCCCTTCTCGCCGCCTGCCGCGAGCGCCTTCATGTCGCTTTCGAGCACCGCCTTGAACGGCTGTGTGGTCTTCCATTCCGGATGCGACGGCGCTTCTGTCTTCACGCGGTCGAGCGCAAAGGCGAGTTGGGTATACATCGGGTGCTCGACCCACAATGTACCGTCATTGTCGAAGACGGCGATGCGATCCGGCTCGGCAACGAAGTCCGGCGAGCCAGCCTTGGTCACTTTCTCGACGAAGGCAACGATGGCTGCCTTGGGGCCGGTGTCGTTCCATGATGGCAGGGGATCGGTCTGGGCCTGCGCCAATGCCGCCGCAAGAAATGCGCAAAGGCCTATGAACGCTCCGCCAACGAGCCTGGAGAATGCGTGCATCTGAACTCTCCATCGTTGATGTGGTTGGGCCCGAACTGCCGGGCAAGATTTGGTATCGGACGCCCCTGTGACGGGGCGTCCGGCCTTGGCGGGGTGTGTCAATCGTGACCTGTCTTCATATCTTTGACCTGCTGCATCACCTGCTCCAGATTGTAGCTTGCAGGGTCCTGAAGCGGCGGATAGGCGATGTAGGTCTCGAGATGCCTTAGCCACAACTGCTGGCCTATGGGCAGGATGTTCCAGTCATAGACATAGGCGGTGGAYGGAGAGGCGATGGAGCCGGCCATTCCGAACAGCGTCTTGATCTGTTGGCCGACCGAGGTCTCGAACGGATCGCGCTTGATGTTGACGACCTGCGTCCAGGAGTAGGGTTGCACGCCTGAGATGAAGCCAGCTGGGTCGTCGGAGACCATTGCGAAATACATCTTCCAGTTCTTGTAGCGAACCGCCGATGGCTCCTTGCCGGAATAGTACAAGAAAGAGTCGCGCGCGGACGGCGACTTGCCTTCCAGGAATTCACGCTGATCGATCCCGTCGAGCGTGGTCTTGACGATCCCTGGATACTTGCCAGCCTCGATCTCTTTTTTCAGCCCGTCGCCCTTTGGGCCACCGGCGATGTCGACGAGCGTCGGCAGCCAGTCAAGCGAGGCGAAGATGTCGTTCTTGACCGTGCCGGGTTCGATGTGTCCGGGCCAGCGCACGACCAGCGGGGCACGCATGCC
>NZ_JBFUIP010000344.1:0-1895 GCF_056401815.1 Aminobacter sp. P4_D5
CCATGCTAGAGCGTGTCGGATGGAAAAACACGCTCACGGAGTGCGGAGATCACCCTCGCGGGAAGGTAATCTCCGGGCGTAGCTGAGGACTGCGCCCATTGGGCTCCGCTCGATCAAACGTCGTGCGCCCAAATCAAGTTCCCGCTATTGAAGGCGAACCCTGTGGCATTAGAACTTGTAGGCGACACCGACYGTGAGTGTGTTGGTGTCGAGGCTAACGTCGCCGAAGTTGTCGAACTCGCTGTCACTGAAGTCGTAGTAACGATATTCYAGGCGGCCAATCCAGTTGTTGGTAAACGCGTATTCCGCGCCCAATCCGATCGTCCAGCCGGTCAGAGATTTGTCGGTATCGAGGACGTCGTTATCCCAGGCGCCCGCTTCGGCAGAAAACTGAGTAAAGGCTACGCCACCGGTGGCAAAAACAAGGGTACGGTCGAACGCATATCCGGCACGGGCCCGTATCGAGGCCAGGTAGCTGCTGCCGATATCAACATCCCGGTTACCGAACCGTGTGTTGATGGTGACGGTYTCGTCGTTCCAGACTCCGTTAATGTCGCCTTCGACACCGAGCACCCATGCGCCGAACTGCCAGTTGTAGCCGGCATAGGCACCAAAGAGGCCGCCGTTGAAGCTGTCGTCGAATATACCAGTGTCGGGTCCATTGACGCTACTGTTGGACCACAGGCCCCCACCCTGAATACCGAGGTAGCCGCCGGTCCAGCTAAAAATTGGGGCTTCTTGGACCACAGCCACCGGTACTGGTGGTTCTTCAATCACCGCATCGGCTGCGTAGGCGCTCGTGCTGGCCAATCCTGCCAGGAATACAAAGGGGTAAACTCTCATCAGTTCATTCCATCCTGATTTCAGGCCCCCGCCTTACTGACCATAAATATCAGCACTTGCTAAAAAGTACTGTCACATGGTTACAACAGAGTGGAATGGAATGCCGCAGCCGTGGCGGCCGGCGAAGGCCACTCGATTATCTGGCGGCCGAAGGTCAAGCGGCCATGGTGCGGCTGAAACGACAAAAAGCCCCGCTACCTTCCGGCAGCGGGGCGATCATATTGCCGGCGCAGGGCGTCTACATTTGGTGGGAAGCTGACCTAAACCCCTGCCCTGCTCGACTCAAATTTGTCGGCTTGCGGCGTTTGAACATCAGCGGGTTTACGCCGCTTCGGGAAGCCTAGACGTGAACGTCGCCCTTGTGATCGACACGACTGTTCCAGATGTCCCGGTAATGACATCCGCTCGAGCCTCAAGCTGCTTCACAAGCGCTTCCACAATTGCCGTTCCCAAGCCTACATTTGGCGCATTGCTTACAGGTTTTCCCACGCCATTGTCCGAGACAGTCAGCTTCCAATCGCCGCCATTGGTCTCGTAGGTCACCTGAATAAGTGCGTCCGTCCTCTTCTTAGGAAAGGCGTATTTGATAGCATTAAGAACGAGTTCGGTGACGATCAGCCCCAAGCTTACAGCCTTCTGAGAATCGATCCTGCCGCCTTCGGTGACTACGTTCACGGCAATGGCGTGGTCTTCTCCAATCATCGAAGCGGCCAAGCTGCTGCAAAGCTTCGTCAAGTAGGAACCCACTTCAATCTCGTCTAGCCCGGTCGAGGCGTGAAGATGCCGCTGAACCTCGGCAACCGACATGACCCGCTGATGCGCGTCCTTCAGATGCTGGCGTGTTTCCTCTGAAGTGACCGAGCGAGCCTTTATCAGCAATATGCTGGCGATGATCTGCAGGCTGTTGGCAACCCTGTGCTCCATTTCGCGAAGAAGCACATCCTTCTGGCGAAGCAGATCTTCGGTTCGGCCCAGAAGCTCTTCTTTCTCGCACTCGATCACGCGGCGGGCCGTTATGTCGGTGAAGGCGAGCAAGATGGTGATGGCATTGC
>NZ_JBFUIP010000345.1:0-1853 GCF_056401815.1 Aminobacter sp. P4_D5
CGACCAACCAAAAGCCGGCATTGTCGAAAAGGCGGCGGAGTTCTCGCTGGTTGTTTTGTAGTCATCACATTCTTGTGGTCGAGTGGAGGTATGCCGCCGCACAAAAGAAACGGAACGCAGTCATTTCGACCAAAAAGGCGATCCGTACTTTGCGGGCGTAACACTCGGACGCTGGGCGGGCGCTGTCAGGCTATCTCGACCGGCGAGCTTCCCATGGCGCTAGGAAATCGCCCGCCACATGCCCCGGCGATCTGCCTTGGCTTCGGCCTGGTCAGCGGTATAGGCTCCCCGACTGTAGCGCTTCCAATCGAGCGCGTGACCGTTGCGAACGAGCCAGCGGGCTACGCTCTCCCCGTCTGCCCTGTAACAGTCGCCCACGAAGCGCCTGTAGCGGTCGTGGTTGATGTATTCGCATCTAGTGGGGCGTGATGCGGTAAGGAAGGCATCTAGGGCTTTGGCAGCAGCTTGCCCGCACCTGCAGGCCTTACCGTTCCCATCGTTGCAAACCTGCCAGCTTTCGGGCGCATCAACGCCATTGAACCGGATGCGCTCGCCCGCAATCTCAATCGTGTCCGCGTCGATGACCGACGCCCGCCCCATGGCCGGGCCTTGCGCCTGTGCAAGAGCATTGCAGCGATGAGCGCATTTGCGCCAAATTGTTGCAGGGAATAGTCCAAGTGCGATGCCTTAAAAAAGGGGGGTAACGGCGTGATCGGCAGCTACTCCGCTAGCCTATTCGCCCCGTTTGCGCCGCTGCTATTTTGACCTCAGCCACGAACCCCGCTTTTGCCGCTCCTTGACTGTGACCTGTCGAGCCGCAAGGGCGAGCTTTCCCAACTAATCACCATTCCTTCGGATGGGGTTCGGTTCTGAAGTAGTACCCGATTATCGCACTCTCACGGCTGTGTTGCTTGTGGCAAGAGAATTGCAGGTGACGCCAGCTTTTGGATGCGAGCATGGTGATAGCAATAGGCAGCATGTCGTCTGGCATCATAATAAAGGCCTCGTAACCTCCCTTTATTCTTGAAAGTGAGCCGACCTCATCAAACTTGCGCTGGGACCCTTGCCGCTTGTCTTCCCTGTACCCCGGGCCGACATAGGCCCTGACGCTGACAGGTAGACCCATCATCTTCGCTGGTCCGTCTGCTTTATCGACCCGGCATGCGATTCTGAGTGTCTTGCTCTCGGAAAGGGGGTCAGGGTCATTCATTAACATCCCCAGGCCAAGGGAATAATCCCAAGACCAACCCTCAATCGCCATCCCAAGCCAAAAGTCATGGAGGTCTGCCGTGGCCCTGTTGAACTGCAAATCAGCAAAATCAGCCATGGAAGGCCTTATATGTTGAGATGACTATGACTCAGAGGCCCCGCCAGCGCGCGCTTGCCTATAATGTGGTATTAGGGGGGCGGCCAGAAACTCGAAATGCCTCCCTGCGGCAGGATATAGCCGAACGCGAGTCTATTCAAACCGCTCGCAATTCCTTCAGCTCGAATGCCGTAGTTTGCTTCGGCTGTGAATGTAAGCGACTGGCTTACACAGCCATTGACATTCTGTAAGCGGATGGCTTACATGAGCCATGATTAAGTCGTTCAAGAGTAAGGCGTTGGCGAACCTGTTCCAAACCGGAAAGACCGCGAAGATTGACGCCAAGATGCATACGCGCATCATTATCCGGCTTGACCGCTTGGACGTTGCCGAAAAGCCGGAAGATATGAACCTACCGGGTTTTGACTACCATTCGCTGAAGGGCTTCGACCCTACGCGCTACACGGTCCATGTGAACGGGCCATGGTGCATTACATTCGAATTCGACGGCAAAGACGCAGCTCGCGTCGATTTCGAGCAATACCAT
>NZ_JBFUIP010000346.1:0-1842 GCF_056401815.1 Aminobacter sp. P4_D5
CTTCACTGCCTTCTCCGGAGCCGCTTCATCGCGCACAAGCGACGCTCGCTTTGCACTAAACAGCACCGTAGCTTCCTCGACCGGAACCATGCGGATATCGCCGCTCAGGTGCAGTTTCACTTTCACGAATTTGGTATCGGTCATTGTATTCTCCTTTGGTTCATAGAGCGGGCGGACCGGAGCCGCCCGCCTTGATGAGCCAAAATCAGGCCTGCTTGAGGTGCTTGATTGCCCGGCTGTCCAGCAGTTCGCCGTCGAGGCGCATGAAGGCGATAAAGCCGACCTGGAGCGCGTCCATGTAGCGTTCGCGCAGAGCGATCATCTGCATGTCGCCGACACGACGGACGATGTACTTGCTGTGATCACCAAAGATCACAGTCTTGTTGCCGGTGGCGAGCGACGCCATGGCCTGGTTGACCTTGTAGGGTTTGCCCAGGATCAAATCCGGCGCGCCCTTGGTCACGTCGCCCATCGCCCAGAGATAGTTGCCCTGGCCATCCTTCAGCTTGCGGATGGAGGCGAGCGTGGTGTCATTGAACTGCCAGTAGCATTTCGGCGATGACCGATAGGCAGGGTCAACCGAATGCTGCAAGTCGATCAGCTCGTCACCGGTGATCGCAGCCACCGCCGCAGCGGTCTTGCCCAGCGACGAGGCCGCAACCACGCCGAATGGCTTGTTGGTTCCGTCGCCGACGGTCAGAACGTCATTGCCGGTACGCCCAAGCCGCTCGCCGAACAAATCGGTCAGCAGTCCTTCCATGGAGAAGAAGCTGTCCTGCAAGAGCTCGAGTGACACCTTCACGACCTTCGAGTCATAGAGGTAGGCGTTGAGCGTCTTCTGACCCAATGTGACATCGCCGCTGCCATCGTCGGTCACAGCGCCGTTCTCGGTATGCTGCTCGCCGCGCTGGGCGGTGTCATCGTTGGTCGGCCACGGGATAGGATTACCGCTGGCGGTCGGATACTGGCGCGCGACATTTTCGTCGAGCATCGGCCCCCAAGCAGCAAGAGCCTTGTCGATCTCGGCAGAGAACCCCTGCGGAATGGCATAGCCGCCCGCGGTGCCTGGCGCCGTAGCCTGGGCGCGAAGCTCGACTTCCTTGTCGCGCGAGCGACCGGACACCAGGACGCTACGCTCCTCGGGAGCCAGTTCGGCGACTCCGAAGCGCATCGCTTTGGTGAACACGTCCTTGTACTCAATCACGCCGTCGCCATCACCGTTGCGCACTTCACCGTCGCCGCCTTTTGGCCGACGCGGGTCACCGGCGTTGGTACGCTTTTCGGCATCTTCGAGCTTCTGGAGGCGTTCCATGCGCGTGCCGATCTGGTCGTGTTCGGCCATCATGCGGTCGAATTCGCCTTCGATCTCGGCAGCGCGTTCCGCCGGCGTTTCGGTCTTGATCTCGTCGAACTTTGCGCGAGCGTTGGTCGCAATACGAGCCTGCTGCTCACGCAGCTCTTTAAGCTGAGTGCTCATTCTGTTTCTCCGGATTGTCGTGATGGTGAATAGGCAGCAGCAGGGGCTACTTGCCGTTCTCTCGCTCTCTGAGGGCGAGGTGCATTCGCATGCGCCGACGTGCTGCCGCCGCATGGAAATTCTGGGTCTTACGAAGCTGTTCTCGGTGCTTTTCCAACGACCGGAGGCCGATCTCGGTACCGTCGTAGGCGGGATCAACGACGATAGAGACGTCGAAGAGATCCACCTCGTAGACATGGCGAATGGGAATGTCCCCGGTTTCGTCCCATGCCTGTCGGGTTGCCCGGAACGCAAACGACATCTTGTCGAGGTCGCCGCGCTTCATCTTGGGCACGATCCGGGCAACGTCGGGATCGGTTGCATCC
>NZ_JBFUIP010000347.1:0-1806 GCF_056401815.1 Aminobacter sp. P4_D5
GACCACAAGATGCGAAGTACCTCCAACCACATAATTGCATTGCTGGTTCTGATCCCCAGCGCCGTTGTCGCGATTTACTTCATCTGGGGATTTGGCGGCTACACGGTCTTTCTGTCAGCGACGAAATCAACGTTCTTGCCAGATTATAACATCATAGGAACCAAGAACTTCGTGGCGCTGTTTGCCGACCACCGGTGGTGGGTTGCCTACAGAAACATGTTCATCTTCGGTGGCCTGTATCTGTTCGGCTGCATAGCAGGGGGAGCCATCCTGGCTGTCCTGCTAGACCGGCTGACGAAAGGCGAAACCCTTTTCAGGACTGTCTATCTTTACCCGATGTCACTCTCGCTGGTGGTCACAGGCTTGTCGTGGCAATGGTTGCTCAATCCGACCAGTGGCATTCAGCAGATTGTGCGCGACGCCGGGTTCGAAAACTTCAAGTTTGACTGGTTGGTTTCACCCGACCGCGCCATTTATGCTGTGGCGTTTGCTGCCATCTGGCACGGAACAGGACTGATTATGATCCTGTTTCTGTCCGGCATAAAATCGACGGATGTGGAACTGTGGAAGGCCGCCAAAATCGACAATATTCCGGTTTGGCGCGTCTATGTCAGCATTATCTTTCCGCAGCTTCGGGCCACGTTGCTGACAGCTGTGATGCTCTTAGGGTTCCAGGTGGTGCGCAGTTTCGACGTAGTGGTGGCGCTGACCAATGGTGGGCCTGGTTTCGCCTCCGACGTTCCAGCGCGCTATGTCTTTGAATACTTCTTTCAGCGCGGCGAGATTGGTCGAGGTGCTGCCGGTGCCGTCGTGATGGTGGCGACCATGATCGCGATTATCCTGCCCTATCTCATTTACGAATTGCGGAGCAAAGAGGCATGAAATTCCGATACACAATCCGCTCTGCCTTTTATTACGCTGCACTCTTTCTGTTTGCACTCTACTTCCTGGCACCGGTCTACGTCATGGTTGTCGCATCGTTCAAACCGCTCGATGAAGTGCGTAACTCCTCAATCATTGCACTGCCGCAGGTCTGGTCGATCGAGCCTTGGATCAAGGCCTGGTCCGGTGCTTGCACAGGCATGAGTTGCGAGGGGATTCGCCCCTATTTTATCGCTACATTCGAAATCGCGATCCCGGCGGTGATCCTGGCAGTGTTGTTTGGCGCACTTAATGGCTACGTGATGGCCAAGTGGCGGAGCCGGAGCGCAGACATCCTGTTTGGTCTGTTGCTAATCGGCAGCTTCATTCCACTACAGCTGTTTCTGGTTCCTTTGGCGATCACACTGCGTGAGCTCAATATCTTCGGAACCACGCTTGGTTTGATCCTGATCCATACAATCTACGGCATTCCGCTGACAACTATGTTATTTCGCAACTATTACGTCACCTTGCCCAACGAACTGGTGAAGGCGGCGATAATGGATGGCGCGGGGTTCTTCAAGATCTTCTTCCATATCATCTTGCCCCTTTCGCCCTCGATTGTCGTGGTGGCGGTCATCCTGGTTTTCTCCGGGGTCTACAACGACTTCCTGTTTGCACTGACGTTTGGCGAAACCGGCAAGAAGCCGATCATGGCTGCCGTCCAGAACATCGTGGGCTCCTCGTATGGGGTCAAAGAATACAATGTGAACATCGCTGCGGTGATGATTTCTGCATTGCCAACTTTGCTGCTGTTTCTGGTCGCTGGAAAGTTTTTCGTGCGCGGGCTGACACAAGGCGCGGTCAAGGGATAATAATGTGTCACTAGAACTTACCAATATCAGCAAGACCTACGGAATGGTTGAAGTCCTCAAGGACATCAAC
>NZ_JBFUIP010000348.1:0-1787 GCF_056401815.1 Aminobacter sp. P4_D5
TGGTTGAACTCGCGCAAAGTGATCTTCGAAAGATCGAAGGTCTTCGGCGCGTAGTTCGCCTGGTGCAAAGGCGCGGTCGCAAGATTTGTTGAATGCATAATCTCAGTGCTCCCAGAAATAGACGGTGGACGGCTCAGGCTCCCAGATCTTGGCGTCTTCGATGCCGGGCAGATTGGCGAGCGCGCGATATTCGGAACCGAAGGCGACATACTGGTCGGTTTCGGCCATGACGGCGGGCTTGCAGGAGATCGGATCGCGCACGACGCCGAAGCCATCCTTGGTGCCGACCACGAAGGTGAAGAAGCCGTCGAGGTCGTTGAGGCTGCTTTCGAGCGCCTCGCCGAGATTCTGGCCATGCGCGATCTTCGACG
Organism: Aminobacter sp. P4_D5; assembly: GCF_056401815.1. Classification (NCBI taxonomy): domain Bacteria; kingdom Pseudomonadati; phylum Pseudomonadota; class Alphaproteobacteria; order Hyphomicrobiales; family Phyllobacteriaceae; genus Aminobacter; species Aminobacter sp. P4_D5. The sequence goes on from NZ_JBFUIP010000348.1 coordinate 372, forward strand.
ACAGGTAGGCAGCGGCCACTTCGGTGTCGTTTTCGGTTTCGAAGCGCATGCCGTCGCGGATCAGCTCGCGGCGCAAATTATTGTGGTTCGACAGCGAGCCATTGTGCACCAGGCACTGGTCGGGACCGGTCGAAAACGGGTGCGCGCCGAGCGTGGTGACAGCGGATTCGGTAGCCATGCGAGTATGGCCGATGCCATGGCTGCCGCCCATCGAGGCAATGTCGAAACGCTTGAGCACTTCGATCGGCAGACCGACTTCCTTGTAGATTTCGATGGCTTCGCCAGCACCCATGATGCGGACGTTGGGGCGCAGTTCGGCGATTGCCGCGCGCGCTTCCTCGACCTTGTCGGCAGGCACGTCCAGCACCGCATGGGTGGACTTCACCGTCGCCGAAACCTTGGCGCCGATCTTCTTGCCGAGCTCGACGTCGAGACCTTTGAAATCCKCCTCGGGCGTTGCCGTCTGGATGGTGATCTTGGCGTGCCCCTTGGAGCCGCCGCCGTRGATGGCGATGCCCGCGCTGTCGGGGCCGCGATCAGTCATGGTTACAAGCATCTCGGACAGCAGCGCGCCCAACTGGGGCTCCAGCGACTTGTCCTTGAGAAAGAGTCCTACAATTCCGCACATCCCAGTTTCCTCACCTGATTGGCTGCCTGTGACAAAAGCTAGCAGGTTCCCAACCCCAATTCAACTGTGATGAATTTTTTATTCCTGTAGAAAAACAACGGAACGGCTCACAAATGGCATTGCGGCCAACGCTGGCCCACCAGGGCGCGGCCCCCCTCGGAAATCAACACGCCACCGCATCCCGACGCTAGTCGACGAGCCGCCTGAGGGCGATGCGTGATCGCATGAGATCAAATACGACGGTTACCGAACCCAGATCCGCCTTGCGGTCAGGCATGTCGTCGCTTTCACCCGAAACGGGCACGACTGGTCGCTGAAATGTGCGTCGCTCACGAAGAAGAAATCAAGAGTGAGGCTGGGGAGCGCGCAGTTCCAAGCAGCTTCATCCCAAATCCGCATCAATAGTTGGGCGCATCCCTTATGAGAAGCTCGACACTTATCAGCGCACCTGCTTTTCTTACCGACAAGGGGGAAGGGAATGGGTACTCGGGGGAAGCCAGGCTGGATGATAGCAGCCTTAGCGGCAGGATGGTGGTTGTTTGGTGGCAACGAGCCCGATCCACCGCGCGTGCCGTCCAGCGCCGAGCAAACATCGCCGTCAAGGCCAGTTCCTGTTGCGCAGCCCCCTCCCGGCGCCAATCCTCTGTTGTCACGAGAAACAGAAGTCCGCCTTGATGTTCCAAGCGCAGAAGATCTCGCGACCAAGACGGCAGCCCGCGTCCGATCGAATCCGTCGACAAGCTCCGCGATCGTAGCGACCCTGCCGAAGGGGCATCCAGTAAATGCAT
>NZ_JBFUIP010000349.1:0-1785 GCF_056401815.1 Aminobacter sp. P4_D5
CCCTAGGAGCCATATGCCGATACGAGCCRCCTCCTTGGAGAGTTCCGGCTCTTCGCTAAAATAGGGGTAAACCAACCTGTGGGAGCTGTCCCCGATATGAACCGATAAGAGGTTCTCCACCTTCACGACGCACCCGAGGGATTCCACGGTAAACTGTGCTTTGACGCTCTGGTCTAGGATCTGAAATGGCTCATTGATCCAGCGCCGTTTCTCGTTCCACCACGTCAGAAAGCCTTCGGCCAACGGCGGATAAAGTCGCCAACGGCTTCTCTTGTTGGCAGCAATGCGGCCCTGCGTCAGCGAAGCTAGATCGCCGCTGCCAGCGGCGTGGAGCTTGGCATCAGTCCAAAACGGCACGTGAAAATCGCCGCCACTGGATTTGATGCCGTTATCCTTCTTGATGCTTTCTCTTATGTCACTGCGCAGCGCGGTGATGCGTTGTGCTTTCGGCAAATAGAAAAGGGTCAGTAGCTTCCTCAAATGAACCCGTTCCAATGACATCGAACGATCCTCARCAGGCGAAGAAAAATCTCAACGAAAACATATCTCGTCTGATTCGGATCGAAATAGAAAGCCAGTGATATTTGCGAATACACTTGGCGCTATATAGGTGGAGTCTCTTACGCTCACTTCTCAAACCGCATCACCCAGTTCAACTCCCAATTCTCCCCACCATCCACCGACATCGCCTGCTCCCAGCGCGGGCTAGCCCCTCCCGTCCATAAAAACCGCACGCGCACCGGCGCTCCGCCTTCAATATCGTCGCCATAAAACTCACCGCGCCCGTTTTCGAACCTGCCGACCATCGGCGGAAACAACCGGCAGCTTTTGGTGTCCGACCAGTAGATCGACCACAGTCTTGTCTCGGGGTTGTAGAGCCTGAGCGTCATGCCCGTGAAGCCGCGCGACGGCACCGCCATCTGGTCGAGGTTGCCGCAGCCCTCCATCACCTTTTCCACCCGCGACGTCGCCGAAAAATTCTCCCATTCGCTCGAGCCCTTCAGCCGCTCGCGCAAACGCTCGTTGGTGATGGTCCAGTCGCCGATCAGGAAATCGAAATCGTCAAAACCGCTCATCTTTGCCTCCTTGTGATCAACACAGTATAGCCGACCCATCCTGACAGGCTTCTGTCAGGAGTTGTCAGGACAGCGCGCTTGACGCGGGCCGTGCCGTCGGCTTGTGTGCCGCCGCGATAACGCCACACCTTCCTCCTAACGCCGGCTCCATGAAATTCCTGGCCGTCCTTGTTGCCCTTGCGGCTCTCTCCGCCTGCGCCAGCCCCCGGCCGGTGCCGTCGGCACCTGTTGCCGTCACGCCCGCGCCGGCTGCTGTCCCGCCGATGATCGAGCAGCCTGACGTCGAGCCGCTGCCGGCAGGCGTCACCCCGCTGACGGTCGAGCAGGACGAGCAGATTGCGCGGGGCTGAGGGGAGAGAGCGGGGGAAACTTCTCCACGCTTCCAAAGTTTTTTCCGCTTTTTCTTTTGCGTCCCATTCCTTCGTGCCCCCCTCTGGCCCTTCGACAGGCTCAGGACCAGAGGGGGGCGCGAAGGAACACAGCCCACGCGGTTGGGCTGTCACCCCCTGTCTCCATCCCCTGTGGAAATCCGCCCCCGTTTCTCCACGCCCCAAAAACCTGCCGTACAATTCACCTCGTTCCTCCCACGGGAACGCCGGTCGCGACGGTGGTCAGTGGGGAGGATCCGGCGCCTCCGGCAGCGGGTTGACGTACCCGCCGCCCGGGGAGGCTCCGCCAAAAGGTTCCCCTCCCGGGACCACGCCCGGGG
>NZ_JBFUIP010000350.1:0-1752 GCF_056401815.1 Aminobacter sp. P4_D5
GTCGGTGACCAGGCCGTCTTCCATCTTGAGATCGATGGTGACGGTCGATCCGCAAAGCTTGGAATGGGCGGTAGCTGTGGCATCAGGATTTTCGAGATGCCCGAGCCGGCCGATATTGCCCGCGAACCCGAGAATTTTCGTGTTGTAGATGTCGTCGATCAACTTTTTTCACTCTGAGTGCGTGTGGTGAACAACTCTTGTCGCTGACGCATCTTTCAATCGTCGTCTTCACCCATATATAATGGTTGCGCTCACCTCTCGACAAGGCTGCAGAAACAGCATCGGGAGGAAGGGCATGATGAGCAGCTTTGGGTACGGCACTATTCCGGTGGTCCCTAAAGTGGCTGTGTCCGTTCAACTCGTCCCTGCTTTGACAGGGACTACTGGAGACGCCTGAGATGGATGYCGTTGCCAAGAAGCTGATGCCGCAATCAGCGTACATGGATATGCCTACGACCGACCGCCCGACCGAGGCGGAGGTAGAAGCTGCCGTCAAGGTGCTCTTGCGCTGGACCGGCGACAATCCCCAACGTGAAGGCCTGGTCGACACGCCCAAGCGCGTGACCAAGGCGTTCCGTGAGATGTTCAACGGCTACGACATGTGCCCAGCCGATGAGCTTGGCCGCACCTTCGAGGAAGTGGCCGGTTATGACGACCTCGTCATCGTCCGCGACATCAAGTTCCACTCGCATTGCGAGCACCACATGGTGCCAATCATCGGCAAGGCGCATGTCGGCTATCTGCCCGATGGCAAGGTTGTTGGCCTGTCCAAGATCGCCCGCGTCGTCGACATCTTCGCCCACCGCCTGCAGACGCAGGAAGCCATGACGGCGCAGATTGCCGGTGTCATCCAGGACGTGCTAAATCCGCGCGGCGTTGCCGTGATGATCGAGGCCGAGCATATGTGCATGGCCATGCGCGGCATTCGCAAGCAGGGTTCGACGACCCTGACCTCCACCTTCACCGGCGTTTTCCGGGATACTCCCGAAGAACAGGTCCGGTTCGTGACCATGGTGCGAGCCGGCGGCGGGATCTGATTTCCCATCGCCGGTGCCCTCGACTTAGGACCCGGCGATGACCCTGCAGTTTCCCCAAGCTTCCAACGACAAAAGCGCGCTCGAAGAAGGCGTGGCGTTCACGCCGCGCTTCGACGCCAACGGCCTTGTCACCGCCGTCGTCACCGACGTTGCCGATGGCACGCTGCTGATGGTCGCGCACATGAATGCAGAGGCGCTTGCCCTGACCATCGAGACCGGCATCGCCCACTACTGGTCGCGGTCGCGCGGCTCGTTGTGGAAGAAGGGCGAGACATCGGGCAATTTCCAGCACGTCGCCGAGATCCGTACCGACTGCGATCAGGACGCGGTATGGCTGCGCGTAAAAGTTACCGGCCATGATGCAACCTGTCACACCGGCAGGCGTTCCTGCTTTTATCGGACGGTGGGGCTGAAGGACGGCGTCGCGACCCTCAGCGCAGACGGCAGCCTCMCCCTGTTTGACGCGGACGAAATCTACCGCAAAGAATAGTGAACCCTCCTGACGCCCCTGCGACACTAAGATTCACGATTTCGATACGGCCTGGATGTAGTCTAGGTGCGGGACTGTGCATGCTCCGAAAGTTGGACTCGATTTTCGGCAAGGATCATGCACCGATTCAAGGTGTCGCAGCGTCCTTTGCGCGTCCGAACGGGTGCGCGGCGCTGCAGGGAGATTGTGATGCTCGAGTGGGCGTCCTTCCACACGCGCCAGAAC
>NZ_JBFUIP010000351.1:0-1735 GCF_056401815.1 Aminobacter sp. P4_D5
CTTATCCGCSCCTTTCGCCAAAATAGATTCAKTATAGATAGAAGGAGAGGAGTAACTMTATGGAGTCCGTCCGAACGGAAGCAAAATCCAAGACSGGCGTCTCGGGTCTGGACAACATCCTGGCAGGCGGGCTTTCTCCAGGTCACGTATTTCTTCTCGAAGGAAATCCGGGTACCGGCAAGACCACCATTGCTCTGAGCTTCCTTCTGGAGGGCGCCAAGCAGGGCGAGCGCGGGCTTTACTTTACCCTTTCGGAAACCGAGCGTGAGCTGCGCGATGGCGCCGCCTCGMATGGCTGGACCCTCGATGACAGCATCACCGTCCTCGAACTGACGCCGCCCGAGAGCCTGCTGGACTCGGACCATCAACAGAGCCTGCTCTATTCCTCGGACCTCGAGCTCGGCGAGACGATCAAGGTCATCTTCGAGGCTTTCGAGCGCGAGAAGCCGGACCGCGTCGTGCTCGACAGCCTCTCGGAGATCCGCCTGCTGGCCCAGAGCTCGCTCCGTTATCGCCGCCAGATCCTGGCCATGAAGCACTATTTCGCACGGCAGGGCGCGACCGTCCTGCTGCTCGACGACATGACCTCCGACAAGGCCGATAAGACCGTGCACAGCGTGGTGCACGGCGTCATCCGGCTGGAGGAGTTGGCGCCCGACTATGGCGCCGAGCGCCGCCGCCTCCGCGTCGCGAAATATCGCGGGCAGGTCTTCCGCGGCGGCTATCACGACTTCACCATCCGCACGGGTGGCGTGGCCGTCTTCCCGCGCCTGGTGGCCTCCGAGCACCGCATCGGTTTCAAGCGGCAGCAGGTCACCAGCCAGATCCCCGCATTGGACGCGCTGCTCGGCGGCGGCGTCGACCAGGGCTCCAGCACGCTGGTGCTCGGCCCCGCCGGCACGGGCAAGAGCACCTTCACCTTCCAGTTCATCGCCTCCGCTGTGGCGCGCGGCGAGAAGGCGGCCCTCTTCGTCTTCGACGAGGAGTTGGGCCTGCTCTTCGAGCGCACCCGCAAGTTGGGGCTGGACCTCGAGGCCATGCGGGACGCTGGCGCTCTGTCCATCGAGCAGGTGGATGCCGCGGAGCTCTCGCCCGGCGAGTTCGCCCACCGCGTGCGCGAAGCCGTTTCCAAGGCCGGCGCGAAGACCGTCGTGATTGACAGCCTCAACGGCTACCGCGCCGCCATGCCGGAGGAGAACTCGCTCATCCTCCACATCCACGAGTTGCTGCAATACCTCAACCGCCAGGGCGCCTCGACCTTCCTGACCGTGGCGCAGCACGGACTCGTGGGCGACATGCAGTCGCCGGTCGACGTGACCTATCTGGCCGATACCGTGATCCTGCTGCGTTACTTCGAATCGCGCGGCGAGGTGCGGCGCGCCGTGTCCGTTATCAAGAAGCGCACGGGCTTCCACGAGGACACGATCCGCGAGTTCCGTATCGGCGTGAAGGGCATCAACGTTGGGCGCCCGCTGCACGAGTTCCAGGGCGTCCTGCGCGGGGTTCCCACTTTCGTGGGCGCCGAGATGCCTCTGCTGTCGAGACCCGATAAGCCCGATGCCGAATAGCCCCGCATTCAGCCATCACGCGCTGGTGCTTGCCCCCAAGGGAAGGGACGCCGCGGTGGCGAAGGCGCTGCTGCGAGATGCAGGTGTCCACGCGATCGACTGTCCGGACCTCGCCGCCTTTCAGAAGGCGCTCGGCGACGAGACCTGCATGGCCGTCGTCACTGAGG
>NZ_JBFUIP010000352.1:0-1683 GCF_056401815.1 Aminobacter sp. P4_D5
GTTGCGCAGCAACGTTTCGGCGATGGATGGGCCGGAGATGACCGACCAGCAGGCCGGATCGGCGATGCCGTAGGCGATGTGTTCGCGCAGCCTGCCGTGGGTCTCGCGCTCAACAATGCCCTTGGCGACTTCGTCCGCTGTGAGTTTGAGACCGACATTCGGTTTCGATGCGCCATACCACTCGCGGTAGCAGATGAGCGCGCCTCGTGGGATTATGCGACCGTCATGCTGGTGAGTGTCTTCCTGGCATACCGCCCACCAGTGGACGGCGAACGGCGCTGCCGAGCCCCAGTCCATGCTGCGGAACTTGATCCAACCACTAGGGATCGGAAACGGCGGAATGACATGGCGGGCACTTGAGAATTCTGGAAAATAGCTGCCTTCGACAACATCCCAGTCGCCCTCCAGCCAAGCGCGAACCCTCTCTGGCGAACCGACGGCTTTTAGTCGATCGACGTAATGCGGGTCAGCCGCAAGCAAAGCCGGATTGTCGGTAACCTTCGCCGGGATGAAGACGCGCGTCACGCCGGTCTCGTGGTCAAGTACAACGTTGTACGGTCCATTGTCGACGAACATTTCCTTGACCGCATTGTGTGAAGGTCCGCCGGGGTTACAGGTGATCTTCATCTGTCCCCGGACCCCTTTTGCCGAACGTAGTGTCGCCAAGAGAGCCAGGATGGGATCGAGGCTCTGCAATTGCGTCGCCTCATCGAAATAAACGCGTGTCAGGCTCCAGCCCTGATAGGCCTGTGCGTCTCGCTCGTTTTCAAGGTAGGCGCAAAAAAGCTTGGCACCGTTCTCGAAGCGAAAAACGTTGCCCTTTTCCATATAGCGGGCGGCATTCCCATACATGCGAGAGGCGAGGTCGACAAAATCCTTCAGGTCTTCTCGGGTCTTCCGCAGCATCAGACCCTTGGCGTCGGCGCCGTAACGTTCGGCATGCAGCCAGAAATCGAGCGCCATGGCCCAGCTCTTGCCACCGCCCCTGGCGCCTCCGTAGCAAACGATGTCGACGCCAGTGCACTCAACGAAGGCTGTCTGCGGCCCCTTCTGAGGTTTGATCACCTCGACCCGCTGACTGGGACTCATGGCTGGTGCTCAATGACGGTCCCGCCGTATTTCTGGGACCAGTCGGCGAGAGACATTTCGGTTGGGGCGTTGGGATCAGCGGCAGGCTTGCGTACGACTTCCGCTCGCAATTCCTGCCGGTCGACGATGAGGCCGTAGAGCCTTGCCTTGCCCATCGAAGCCGCGACACACGCAGCCGCTTGCCGGTTAGCAAAGGCCAATTTGTAGGCGGCGTCGAGTTCTGCGGCGACCGTTTCGGCCGTAACCGCAGCCTTATGCGCGGCATCCACTTGCAACTCTCTCAAGCGCTTAGCTACCTTAGCGTTCCTGAGCAGCCTCGAAGCATTGACCTCCGCGGCGTTGTTCCGGGCGTCATAGCCGGCTTGCTCGTAGGCGCGCGAAGCCGGCACCCCCTCGACGAGGCACCTGCAGAAGGCTTCTTGTCTGGCGTTGAGCAGCATTGTGGTATTTTAATACCACAATTCGATAAATGAGCCAATGCGGCCGGTCAATGTTTATGAAGTATGTTTTGACTCGTGATACTGGAGTCGGTTGAGGCGCTGCACGGACCGGACAAATCCATTTGTCTGCATTGCGCCCCATTGTCGGCCATAG
>NZ_JBFUIP010000353.1:0-1682 GCF_056401815.1 Aminobacter sp. P4_D5
GGCAAGGAGCAGATCGAGGCGGCGGAACAGCTGCTCTTCGACCTCGCGACGCAGAAGGCCAGCGAGGGCGGCGCCATCACCTTCGAGCGCGCGCTGACCCGCGCGGTGGAGATCGCGGCGAAGGCGAAGGAGAATGGCGGCGGCGTCTCCGGCCTCGCCTCCGGCCTGCGCGACTTCGACGCCAAGATGGGCGGGCTGCACGACTCGGATCTCATGATCCTGGCCGGGCGCCCGGCCATGGGAAAGACCGCGCTCGCCACCAAGATCGCCTATGGCGCGGCCAAGGCCCTGATGAAGGAGGCGGAGGAGACCGGCCAGCGCACCGGCCAGGTCGCGATCTTCTCGCTGGAAATGAGCTCCGACCAGCTCGCCAACCGCCTCCTCTCGGAGGCAAGCCGCATCCAGGGCGACCGCATCCGCCGGGGCGAGATCAGCCAGCGGGAGTTCGACCATTTCGTGGGCGTGAGCCGCGAGCTCTCGCAGCTTCCCCTGCTGATCGACGACACGCCGGCCATCACGCTCTCCGCGCTGCGCACGCGCTGCCGCCGTATCCAGCGCACGCGCGGCCTGCGGCTGGTGGTGGTGGACTATCTCCAGCTGATGCGGCCCGCCGCCGGGACGCGGCCGGAATCGCGCGTGCTGGAGATCAGCATGATCACCCAGGGGCTGAAGGCGATCGCCAAGGAGCTCTCGCTGCCGGTCATCGCGCTGTCCCAGCTCTCGCGCGCCGTCGAGCAGCGCGAGGACAAGCGGCCGCAGCTCTCGGACCTTCGTGAATCCGGCTCGATCGAGCAGGACGCCGACAGCGTGATGTTCGTCTATCGTGACGAGTACTACCTCAAGCAGCGCGAGCCGAAGATCACGAACTTTCCCGACGAGTCCAAGTTCCAGGACGCCATGACGCGTTGGCAGCAGGACATGGAGCGGGCGCACAACAAGGCGGACCTCATCATCGCCAAGCAGCGCCATGGTCCCACCGGCACGATCCCCCTCTTCTTCGAGGCGGAGTTCACCCGCTTCGGCGACCTCGACACCGAGCATGTGCAAAGCTATGGCGACTGAATGTCGCGGGGCCTGCTGACCATCGATCTCGGCGCGATCGTGCGCAACTGGCGTAAGCTCTGCACGATCCACGCGGGCGGCGCGGTGGCGGCGGTGGTGAAGGCCAATGCCTACGGGCTCGGCGCGGCCCAGGTCGGGCCGGCGCTGCTCGAGGCGGGGTGCCGGCATTTCTTCGTCGCACAGCCGATGGAGGGCGTCCGGCTCCGCAAGCATCTGGGCGATGGGCCGATGATCGCCGTACTGGGCGGCGGATCGGTCTCGTCCAGACACCGCCTGACGCCCGTACTGAACACCCTGGACGAGCTGCGCGCCCATCGCGGCCCGGCGATCCTCCAGGTCGACACCGGCATGTCGCGCCTCGGCCTCGACGCCTCGGAGCTGGAGTCGCTGGCCCGCGACCCCTCACCCTTCGAGGGCGTCGAGCTGCTCTATGTCATGACGCACCTCGCCTGCGCCGACGAGCCTGGCCACCCGCTGAACGCCGTGCAGGCTGACCGCTTCGCCGAGGCCTGCCTGAGGCTGCCCCGCGTACGGCGCAGCTTCGCCAATTCCTCCGGCATCTTCCTCGGTGGCCGCTATGCGAGCGACCTGGCCCGTCCCGGTTGCGCGCTCTACGGCAT
>NZ_JBFUIP010000354.1:0-1672 GCF_056401815.1 Aminobacter sp. P4_D5
GCACTATTCTGACCTTGCGACCTCCGGGAGGGCCCGGAGCCAAACGGGAGCGAGCCATGGCCAAGAAACCTGAGCCTGATACCTTCACCGACATGTTTTCCAAGTTCGGCCGCGATCTGAAGATGCCCGCGGTCGATGTCGACGCTATCGTCAGTCATCACCGCAAGAACCTCGAGGCACTGGAAAAGTCGATCAAGGCAAGTGCGTCTGGCGCTTCGTCGCTGGTCGCCAAGCAGCGCGAGATGATCCAGAGCGCGTTGCACGAAGTCACCGAGGCTGCGCAAGGCATGCGCACGCCCGGCAATCCGCAGGAATTGCTCACCAAGCAGGCCGATTTCGCCAGGCGGTCGTTCGAGGCGGCGCTCAAGAATGCCGGTGAGGTTGCACAGATCGTGCGCAACTCGGGTACGGAATCGGTTGAGATCCTGCGCCAGCGAATTCGTGAATCGATGCAGGAAATTCGCGACAGCTACGACAAGAAGAACTGATTTTTCCCGGTCAAATCCTGACGCGGCGGCAGGCAGCACCTCTCTTGTGGGTTTCGCCATACGGGCCGCGCATTGCCGGTCTTGGGGTGCTAAGTATGGCGATCACCACTGGAGCGCTGCCCGTCCATTCGGGCGCATAAAGGCGCTTAAACACTTTGAATCTGGGTATTGTGCCTTCCGGGAATCGATACCGATTCGCGGCGCGGTGCGGCAGGATTCAACTGGGGAAGAGGATGAAGGTAGGCATCGAGATGGGAGCAGCGTCCGGCGGGACGAAGGCTCAGCTTGATCTCGAAGAACTTTTGGCGACCCGATTGCTGGTTCAAGGCAATTCGGGCTCGGGAAAGTCGCACCTGCTGCGTCGCCTGCTCGAACAGAGCGCACCTTGGGTGCAGCAATGCGTCATCGACCCGGAGGGCGATTTTGTCACGCTGGCCGATCGCTTCGGCCACGTCGTGGTCGATGCCCAGCGCACCGAAGCCGAACTCACCCGTATCGCCGGCCGCATCCGCCAGCATCGCGTTTCCGTCGTACTTAATCTTGAAGGTCTCGACGTCGAGCAGCAGATGCGGGGTGCGGCGGCCTTCCTGAACGGCATGTTCGATGCAGAGCGCGATTTCTGGTATCCCGTGCTCGTGGTCGTCGACGAGGCGCAGCTCTTTGCGCCAGCCGTAGCCGGCGAAGTCTCCGACGAAGCGCGCAAGATCTCGCTGAGTGCGATGACCAATTTGATGTGCCGTGGCCGCAAGCGCGGACTGGCCGGCGTCATCGCCACCCAGCGTCTGGCCAAGCTCGCCAAGAACGTCGCGGCCGAAGCCTCCAACTTCCTGATGGGCCGCACATTCCTCGACATCGACATGGCGCGCGCCGCCGACCTGCTCGGCATGGAGCGGCGTCAGGCTGAAATGTTCCGCGACTTGGCACGCGGCAATTTCATCGCACTCGGACCCGCCATGTCGCGCCGTCCGTTGCCCGTCGCCATCGGCCCGGTGGAGACGTCGGCGCGCTCGGTCAGCCCCAAGCTGATGCCGCTGCCTGATGCCACTGACGATACGCGCGAGTTGATTTTCGCACCGGCACCGCTTGAGACGCGCCAGACGGTGCGGCGACACGTGCCGCCAACGCCCACGCCGACTGCCGACATTATCGCCCAGCTTTCCCAGGTGCGCGCCGAGGCATCGGCC
>NZ_JBFUIP010000355.1:0-1665 GCF_056401815.1 Aminobacter sp. P4_D5
GGAGGGGGGAGGAAGGCGCGCTATTTCCGCCTCTCTTGAAGTCATGTCAACCATAACAACCACGCCGCGAATATCCAGGCAGTGACGTTGCCGCCAAATGCGCTATCATCGGTGCGGGGGAAGGCAACCAGGAGCACGCTCGTGCAGCAGCGGCGCGAAAAGGAATGGGACCTGTCCATCGGACCGGACACCGTCCGGCTGTTCATCCTCAAGGCCAAGGCGATCAGCGCCGGCGTCAACGAGGACTACGAGGACGGCGCCGAGCACGAGATCGAATATGACGGCGGCACCCGCGACAATCATCATCACGACGGGCTCGCCGAGGAAGAGGAAGAAAACCTCACCGAAAAAGAGCTGCACGAGCTGATCAGCGACCTCAATGTCGATGAGGCGGCCGAACTCGTGGCGCTGGCCTGGCTCGGCCGCGGTGACTACGACGCGTCGGAGTGGCAGGACGCCGTCGCCGAAGCGCGGGCGCGCAGCAACCGGCGCACGGCCAAATACCTGCTTGGCATGCCGATGCTGGGCAACTGGCTCGAAGAAGGTCTCGACGCGCTGGGGGCCTGACCTGCCCATTTCGACCCTTCGGTGACACCGACGTCACCGAAAGTGATGCGATGCGCCCGGCCTTGCAGGCAACCGGTCAGGGGTGCTCGCCGTTGACGGCGATGCATTTCAGCAGACCTCACCGCTCATCGCTGTTGTTGATCATCGCTCTGGCGACCTTGCCACAGCTAGCCTACGCTCGCCCGAAAGCGATCAACCTGCCTGAGCGAGGCCCGGTGCCCCAATTCGCGCCCGCTCCCGCCGTGCCGATGCCCTCGCCTGTCACCAAGCCTCCCGAACAGGCCTCGGTCCCAATTCCGCAGGCCCGCCCCGGCTCGCCCAAGGCCGCGCCCTTCTTGCCGGACAAGGGATTCATCGGTCCTCCCGCGCCCAAGATGCTGCCCGACCAGCGCTCGAATGCTCCCCGGCCAGCCGCCATGCCCATCGAAGAGACAGCCTGCCGCACGCGCCTGAAGGTACTCGGCGCCGAGTTCGAAGAATTTGCGCCGCAGCACGATGCCGACGGTTGCGCCCTGCCMTTTCCGCTCAAGCTGAAGCGGCTGTCCCGCTCGATCGACATCGAGCCCGACGCGGTCATCAACTGCGCCACCGCAGAAGCCACGTCTCGCTTCGCCACCGATGTCATCTCTCCAGCCGCAAAGACCGAATTCGGCGAAGATCTGACAACGATCGGCCAAGCCTCGGCCTATGTCTGCCGGCCGCGCAACGGCACCAGAAAACTGTCCGAACATGCCTTCGGCAATGCGCTCGACATTGCCCGCTTCACCCTTTCCAAGGGCACCGCCATCGAGGTCGAACCGGCCCCACCCGAAAAGAACGCGACGTTTCTGGCTTCAATCCGCAAAGCTGCCTGCGGTCCGTTCAAGACGGTGCTCGGCCCCGGCAGCGACGCCGACCATTCGCTGCACTTCCATCTTGATCTCGCGCCCCGGCGCAATGGTGGCACGTTTTGCCAGTGACGCCCCATTTCCGCCGCAGCCGTAAATGGGGCCGCTGATCTTTCCTTTACCCTTGCCAGCTAGACTCTAGCCCTACCGGGACAGGAGCCTCGCATGGCCGCAGATTCGCGCGCCGCCATCGCAACCACCACATCGCAGC
>NZ_JBFUIP010000356.1:0-1654 GCF_056401815.1 Aminobacter sp. P4_D5
GGATGAGCGGGCGCAGGGTCTTGTCGCGCAGAAGCTTGCGCTCGGCGGTCTGCCAGTCGGCCATCGTCACTCCAGGAAAAGCAGCGCCAGCGTGCCCATCAGCATCACCAGAGCCATGGAAGGCAGCATGAGCCGCCAGACTTGCACGGGCCGCGTGCCGTCGCCGAGGAGGGCGCAAAGCATGGCGGTGGCGGCGATGCTCATGCCGGCACCGGCGCCGCCCGCGAAATTATGCAGCGCCGGGGCCAGGAGCGTGGGCAGGCCGAGTTCGCGCCCCAGCGCCACCTGGATCGGCATCAGCGCGGCATTGCTGCCGACATTGCTGCCGGTGATGAAGCCGCCGAGGAAGCCCATCGGCACCATGGCATAGGCGGCCAGCGCGCCCTTCCCCTCGATCAGCGCCTGGGCCAGGGCCTGCGCCACGCCGCTGCCCGCGAGCCAGCGGCCGAGCAGCACATAGAGCAGCATGGCGGCCGCCGGACGCTTCGCCCGTCGCAGCGCGGTGGCGGCGCGGGACCAGCCGTCGGAATGCGTGGCCAATAGGCCGAAACCGACGATCCAGAGCACCACGGCGACATGGGTGATCGGGATGCCCGGCAGCTCCTGAAAGGGGCGAAAGGCCGGCGGGTGCGGCGCCAGGCGCGCGGCAAGCAGGCAGGCCGTGAGCAGGAGGTAGGGCCAGCTCGCCTCGAGCGCCGAGCGGAGGTCCCGCGGCGGATCGGAGCGCCAGAGCGCCCAGACCGCGACGATCCCGCTCGCCACCAGCCCCACCGTCTCGAAGGGCAGGACGGCATGAAGCGCGACCAGCAACGCCACCATCGCCGCCACCATCAGCGTCTGCACGGCCTTCTCGCGCGCCGGCACCGGCACGCCGGCACGCGACTGCAGCCACCACAGCACGGGGGTGAGAGCCAGGATCCAGGCTGCGCTCGGGCGTGCGACCAGCGCCACCATCTCCTGCGCCGGCACGCCCGCGAGCACCGCACCCAACGCCGATCCGGGGCCGAGCGCGCCCCAGGGCACCATGACCTGAGACTGCAGCGCCAGCGCGATGGCGACCGCACCGCCGATCCCCATGCCGCGCAGGGCCGAAAGCGCGAAGACCGCGCCGACCGCGAAGCCGGTGACGCTCTCCAGGAAGACGCCCATGGGCACGGCCACGGCGAAGATCCGCGCGGGCGAGGGCTGCCGCGGCGCGGCGTCGCGCGCCTGCACCACCGCGGCATGGAAGAGCAGCCCGCCCGCCACGACGGCGATGGGCTGCAGCGCGAGGAAGGCAGCGCGTGGGCTCTCCCGAAGCAGCACAKSGGGGACGGTGACGCCCGCGGGAATCGTCACGGCGATGGCCGGGACGGCCAGGGCCAGCGCGATGCCGCMGGCGGGCAGCGGGCCCACCCGGCCGCTGGCGAGCAGCGCCAGCAGGACGACCAGGGGCGCGGCCTGGAGAGCGAGGGTCACCTTTTGCGCGCCTCGCTGACGGTGATGACTACGGCGCCCGAGAGGATCACGACCGCGCCCAGCCAAGTCCAGCCATCCGGCACCTCGCCCCAGAGCGCCCAGCCCACGGCGGTGATCACCACGAGGCGAAGATACTGGAAGGGCGCGACAGCGCTGGCCTCGCCAGCCCGCAGCGCTTCGGTCACCAGCCAGATGA
>NZ_JBFUIP010000357.1:0-1645 GCF_056401815.1 Aminobacter sp. P4_D5
CAGCTGTCGCTGGAGCAGCGTGTCGCCATCGAGCATGTGACGGGGGCCGCGCGGATCGCAGCTGTCGTTGGCCGTGCCGGCGCGGGCAAGACCACGATGATGAAGGCCGCCCGTGAGGCGTGGGAACTGGCCGGTTATCGGGTTGTCGGTGCAGCCCTTGCCGGCAAGGCAGCAGAAGGCCTTGAGAAGGAAGCGGGCATTGTCAGCCGCACGCTGGCGTCGTGGGAACTGCGCTGGAAACAAGACAGGGACAGTCTCGATGAAAGGACGGTGTTTGTTCTCGACGAGGCYGGCATGGTTGCYTCGAAGCAGATGGCGCTGGTCGTTGAAGCGGCAACCAGGGCAGGCGCAAAGCTGGTGCTGGTTGGCGATCCCGACCAACTCCAGCCAATCGAGGCGGGTGCTGCGTTTCGGGCGATCGTTGACCGCATCGGTTACGCCGAACTCGAAACGATCTATCGCCAGCGCGAGGAATGGATGAGGACCGCTTCGCTCGATCTGGCGCGCGGCCGTGTCGGTGAAGCAATCTCCGCTTATCGCCAGCAGGGCAGAGTGCTTGGGTCGGACTTGAAGGCGCAGGCGATCGACAGTCTGATTGCCGACTGGAACAGCGACTACGATCCGACGAAGACAACACTTATCCTTGCACACCTTCGGCGTGACGTTCGCATGCTCAACAGCCGCGCGCGCRAACAGCTCGTGGAGCGTGGGATCGTCGGCGTAGGACATGCCTTCCGCACCGCAGATGGACTTCGTCACTTCGACGCCGGTGACCAGATCGTCTTCTTGAAGAACGAGACCTCGCTTGGCGTGAAAAACGGCATGATCGGCCGTGTCGTCGAGGCGGCATCAAACAGGATCGTCGCTGCCATCGGCGAGGGCGAACATCGTCGGCTGGTCAGGGTCGAGCAGCGTTTCTACCCCAAGGTTGATCATGGCTATGCAACGACGATCCACAAGTCTCAAGGATCGACCGTCGATCGGGTCAAGGTGCTGGCTTCGCTCTCGCTCGATCGCCATTTGACCTATGTCACGATGACCCGGCACCGCGAGGATATGGCGCTTTATTACGGGCGGCGCTCCTTCGCCAAGGCGGGCGGGCTAGATCACATTCTGTCGCGAAGCAACGCCAAGGAAACCACGCTCGATTACGAGCGCGGCGTCCTCTACCGGCAGGCACTGCGCTTTGCCGAAAACCGCGGGCTGCACATCGTCCGTGTTGCCCGCACACTMGTGCGCGATCGGCTCGACTGGATGCTTCGCCAGAAGGAGCGCCTTGCCGATCTGGCGCAGCGAATRCGTGCCGGCGGCGAGCGCCTTGGCCTGCTCCAGCGTCCYTCAACGCAAACCCRRAAGGAGGCCGAACCGATGGTCGCCGGMGTCACGCTGTTTGCYAAATCCCTGTCTGATGTCGTCGARGAAAAGCTGCTCGCCGATCCRGCCATAGCAAAGCAGTGGGAAGAAGTGTCGGCCCGGTTCCACTATGTCTTCGCCGATCCGGAGACCGCGTTCCGGGCGATGAATTTCGACACCGTGTTGAGCGACCCGAAGGCCGCGCAACCGACACTCGATCGGCTGGCCAGCGAGCCGGCATCGATCGGGCCGCTCAGGGGGAGGACTGGCCTGCTCGCGTCAAAGCCGACAC
>NZ_JBFUIP010000358.1:0-1584 GCF_056401815.1 Aminobacter sp. P4_D5
GGTGTGATGCAGATCGCGGTTCTGGGGATCGACTTGGGTAAGAACAGCTGCAGCGTAGCGGCTTTGGACGCGAGTGGGCGCGTGGTGCTGCGGCGACGCCTGCACCGGGACGGCGTGGTCAAGCTGGCGGCGGGACTGCCGGGTTGCGTGATGGCGATGGAGGCCTGCTGTGGTGCGCATCACCTCGGTCGTGTGCTGCAGGGCCAAGGCCACCAGGTGCGGCTGATGTCGCCGGAGTATGTTCGCCCTTACGTGAAGGCGCAGAAGAACGACGACCGCGATGCGGAGGCGATCGCCGAGGCGGCAACCCGGCCGACGATGCGGTTCGTCGAGCTCAAGAGCGAGGCACAGCTCGACATGCAGAGCCTGCACCGCGCCCGTGACCGGCTGGTGGGCGAGCGGACGGCGCTCATTAACCAGATGCGCGCCGTCCTGCTGGAGCGCGGCCTGATCGCGCCGCAAGGGCGACGCAAGCTGGAGCTGCACCTCGAGACCCTGCTGGCGGCGGAGCAGGTCTCGCTGAGCCCGCGGACCCGGCGGCTGATCGAGGACCAGCGCGCCGAGTGGCGCGAGCTGGACCGCCGCATCCTGGCGTTCGACGAGGAATTCGCGCTGCAGGCCCGGACGGACGAAACCGCCCGGCTGCTGACCACCATCCCGGGGATCGGGCCACTGAACGCCACGGCGCTGGTCGCCGCGATTGGCAGGGCCGAGACTTTCGCGCGGGGCCGAGACCTGGCTGCCTGGATCGGGCTGGTGCCGAAGCAGATGACCACGGGTGGCAAGCCGAAGCTGTTGGGGATCAGCAAACGCGGCAACGAGTACCTGCGCCGGATGCTGATCCACGGCGCCCGTGCCGCCCTGCCGACCTTGTCGAAGAGCGAGACGCCACTGGGTGGCTGGCTGCGGGGCCTGCTCGCACGGGCACACGTGAACACCGTGGTGGTGGCGCTCGCCGCCAAGTTGGCGCGGATCATCTGCGCGGTGCTCCGCAGTGGGCAGAAGTTCGAGATGCAGGCCGCGACCGCGTCGTAGCCAACGAGACCGGTCGTTCGCGCTCACCCGGCGCGGGCGGCTGGCGAGGTCTGCGGGTGGTGGAAACGAGATGGCCTGACAGTCGATCGGCGTTCTGGAAACCTGGTCAAAAAAATGGCGCTCGACGCCGTGCAGTTTATGAGGACCGGAACGCGCGGATCTCCATCTTGGCCAGGGCTCTGCCCTGAGACCGGATACGTTGGCGTAGACTGATCAGGCAGGGTCGTGAAATCCACTTTCAGACGGGGCGGGCCATACGTTCTTTGAAGGCGCGCGCGAAGGAGTCGCGGATGGGTTGCGCGAGGTAGTTCCAGAAGGTCCGTTGTCCCAGGGTGATATGGGCTTCGACGGGCATGCCTGGCGTGAGGGCTACACCCTGCAGCCGGGCGAGTTGCTCCAGGTCGATCTCGATATAGGCGCGGTAGTGCGAGGCGCGTGTCTGCTGATCCACCGTCACGTCGGCGGCGACGAAGGTGACGTGTCCATGCAGCGTGGGGACGAGGCGTTGCCGAAAGKCGGGCAACCTCACCTCCGCGGGCAGTCCTGGAT
>NZ_JBFUIP010000359.1:0-1575 GCF_056401815.1 Aminobacter sp. P4_D5
GTCCGCAGCTGGCAGTCCCAGTTGGCGTTGAAGTCAGGGTCGGTTCCGATGCCCTCGACAGCCGAGGCATCGATCCCGTTGAAGATTTCTAAATCCTCTGTCACCGGACTGATCACAATTGTGGAGACCTGCCCGGCTTGCTGTGACCAGAAGATAGCGCCGCACGAGGGCCAAGGACCATGTCGGGGGGAGCGGCAACATTTGGAGAGCGAGGTTGATCGTGATCAAGGCGGCCACAGACCGCCTTGGTTCAGATGGTCAGTTCAACCTCACTCTCCTACCTATCGGTGACAAGGTCATGCAACACTTCACCTTCAGTACTGCTGATATCGACGCCGCTATCGCGTTCCCACAATGGTTCGACGAAATTCTCCCTCGGCTAGAGGTTGAACCGCATAGCGCCGAAGCGATGAATTTTTTCTGCAGCATTGTCGGTCGCCGCACCCGCGGCATTGCCATCGCCCGGGTCGAGATATCGAGTGACTCGGGCGTCTGGCATGAGAAGGTTCAGCCCTTCAGCGCCGACGATAGTTTACGCATCTACCGGGTGGAAAGCGGGATGCTCTCTCTGAAGACGAGAAACGGCAGTGAACATCACGTCGAACCAGGTGACGCTTTCGTGTCAGGGCCAGAAGCAGTGACACAATATTCGATAGCTCCAGCGCAGCCAGGCGTCACGGCACTGGTTGGAGACATGACAGCTATTCCCTTTTGTCGACTGGAGGAATACGGACGCTTCTTCCCGCGCGACCTGGCGCGGCCGCTACCGCACACACCGACGGGAAACATCATCAATACCTATGTCGAGGCCCTTAGTTCCGACGACACGCAGGCCTCCGAATTCCTAGGTCTGATGAACAGCTTCACGGAGCTTGTGGCTGTCACCATGGGCGAATGCGGCAATAGCCCTCATAGCCAGGCGCGCGATGACATGTATTGCCGAGCACTGGCCCACATTCGTAGGCATCACACGAACCCAAGCTTGACTGTCGAGGAGATTGCGACGGTCTTGGGAGTGAGTGAACGCGCCCTGTTTGCGGCATTCGACGACAGGGAGTTCACGCCGCACAGATATATCAATCGGATGCGCATAGAGACCGCCAAGTCGCTGCTGAGCGATAGCGGCGGCAAGCCGAACATCATGGAAATTGCGTTCAATAGCGGTTTTGAAAGCGTTTCGACTTTCAACAGACAATTCCGCTCCCAAACGGGTGTTTCACCATCAAAGTTCAGGGCAAGGTGACTCTGACTTGGGCCGTCCACGACGACTTGGCGCGGGCGCCACGCACTGCACGTGCTCTTTACATTTGATGTCAAAGCCATTTTGAGACGCGACTATTGCGCAAGTGCCGAAGCACCGGCAAGCCGGTGGGTCATCATCGCTGTTTCTTCGACCACTGTCGTCCGAATGCCACTTCTCCCTGACCGAGCATCAGCATCTGGCAGAGCGACGGCCACTACGCAGAGGTTCCGGCACGCTTTTGACGATATCGGCAATCGGGCAGTTTTCCAGAACTGCAAGTTGTTGATCGTGCGCCTTGGACCTGCGAACAGAGCCATCGTGAACTCCCACCC
>NZ_JBFUIP010000360.1:0-1562 GCF_056401815.1 Aminobacter sp. P4_D5
CTGCAGCGCCTGCACGACGGCCGCGCCCATCACCACGGGGTCGAAGGTCGCCTCGGGCCGCGCGCCGTGGCCGCCCTTGCCGGTGATGAAGATGTCGTAGAAGGCGACGCCCGCCATCATCGGGCCGGGCCGCAGCCCGTACTCGCCGACCGGCAGGCCGGGACGGTTGTGSAKGCCGWAGACGGCGTCGCAGGGGAARCGSTSGAASAGCCCGTCSTCGASCATGGCSAGCGCGCCGCCSSMGCCYTCCTCGCCSGGCTGGAAGATSARRTGGACGGTGCCGTCGAAGTTSYKSGTCTCSGCRAGGTACTTCGCGGCGSCGAGCAGCATGGTSGTGTGSCCGTCATGGCCGCAGGCRTGCATCTTRCCGGGGGTGGTGCTGGCATGGCCGAAGGCATTGGCCTCGGTCATGGGCAGAGCGTCCATGTCGGCGCGCAGGCCGATGCGGCCCTGGCCGTTGCCGTTCCGGATCACGCCGACGACGCCCGTCTGGCCCACGCCGGTGTGCACCTCGATGCCCATCTCCGCGAGCTTCTTCGCAACGAGATCCGCGGTGCGGTGCTCTTCCAGCCCGAGTTCGGGATGGGCGTGGATATCGCGGCGGATGGCGGTGAACYCGGCCTGCCACTGGCCGATGGTCTCGACGGGATTGGTCACGTGGGTCCTCGATACGGGTGCGGGGGCAGTTTCGCGCCGTCAGCGCCCCGGCGCAACGGGCGGCGCCGGCAGGTCGAAGAAGCCGGACAGCCCCAGCGCCACGACCGTCACGATGATGGCCATCCCCACCGCCATGACGAGGATGTCGAAGCCCGAGACGCGCCAGTTGCCCATGGGCGCCCATCGCGGCGCGTAGGCATATTCGGGAGCTGCGCCCTTCCGGCGCTCGGCCAGTTCGCGGAAGCGGCCGTTCTCCCCGCGGCTCCGGGCGTCGCCGAGATCATCCGACATGGTGCCTGCCTCCCAGGGGGCGACGATAGCACGATGCGATCCCGGATCGGATTAAGACTGCGGCCGCGCGACCACCTGCTCGATCGCGCCGAAGATGCTCCTGCCGGCCGCGTCCAGCATCTCGATCCGGATGGTGTCGCCGTGCCGCATGAACGGCGTCACGGGCGCGCCCGTCTCGATCGTCTCGTACATGCGCAGCTCCGCGATGCAGGCATAGCCGACGCCGCCATTGGCGACGGTCGAGCCGTGCAGCGAGCCCTGCTTGTTGGAGACGGTGCCCGAGCCGACGATGGTCCCGGCGCCCAGCGCCCGTGTCTTCGCCGCATGGGCGATGAGGGTTGGGAAATCGAAGGTCATGTCGGTCCCGGCATCCGGGCGGCCGAAGGGCGCGCCGTTCAGGGTGCAGAGCAGCGGTCCCGAGAGGCGGCTGCCGTCCCAGGCGGCGCCGAGCTCGTCGGGCGTGACGCTGACCGGCGAGAAGGCCGAGGCCGGCTTGCCGTGGAAGAAGCCGAAGCCCTTGGCCAGCTCGGCGGGAATGATGTTCCGCAGCGAGACGTCGTTGGTGAGCATCAGCAGGCGGATGGAGCCGGCGGCCTTCTCGCGCGAGGCGCCAT
>NZ_JBFUIP010000361.1:0-1556 GCF_056401815.1 Aminobacter sp. P4_D5
GGCTCATCGACCCTGCCTACCGGCTCGCTGTTTTCGATCGATG
The DNA here is from genome assembly GCF_056401815.1 of Aminobacter sp. P4_D5. Lineage (NCBI taxonomy): Bacteria > Pseudomonadati > Pseudomonadota > Alphaproteobacteria > Hyphomicrobiales > Phyllobacteriaceae > Aminobacter > Aminobacter sp. P4_D5. The sequence goes on from NZ_JBFUIP010000361.1 coordinate 44, forward strand.
CTAACCGGAAGGCCATTCGGATCACGGCGCTGACAGGCGTTTCGTTGAGCGTTGGCGACATGATCCAGATCGGCACCAAAGACCTTCACCAGGTCATGGAGCCGGTGGAAGGGCCGGTTACCGCCTTGTTTGAAGTGCGGCCACACATCTGGCCAGGCGTAGCAATGGGGGCGCCGGTCTCAATCCACAAGCCGCACTGCCTTATGGCCATCGTGCCGGGCAGCGTGAGCAGCACAGCAGACATGTCGACGGGCCGTGGCGCAATCAGCTTTCAGGCGGTGGAGGCGCGGTGATGGCGGTTAGTGGATCGTTCCGCTCCAGTCCTCAAGGAACGTATTCATCCCGTCCCGCTCGACAGTGCGCTCGAATTCCTGAAAGGCCTCTGCGTCGGTCTCGAAGGGTTCTTCCCAGATGGTAGAGATGTCGTCGTTGTATACCACTTCGAGTATCCAACCCTCCTGACCGACAATTTGAAAAATCTGGACTTCGACGGTGATCCCGTCCTTTGTGAAGTATCCCGAAGTTGGCGAGACAACGATCTCGCGTACTGGTTCAGTCATAAAATGCCTTTGAGTTCTGACGGCTGTTGGGCCGCATCAAAACCACACGGCACATCGGGAGTCCAATCCTCATGCGCAATATCTCAGCCGCCAACCTGGCGGCCCTACAGGCGCGCGCCTTGGTTGCCCGCGACTTCCTATGGATCGTTGCCCGCAACCGCGTGACGGGCGGCCCTGTGACAGATGGCATGTGGTCAGACGTTGGCAATGTGTCGGCGTCGGTCATCCATCCCGACACGGGGCTTGAGGTGACGCGCGACTGGTTCGGGTCCGGCACTCTTGTTGCGGTCAACGACATTCCGCTCGTGTCGAACCTGACCGTCCAGATTGTCAAAATCCAACTTAGCCAGGTCGCCGAACGGGTCGAGCGGCTTGTACGCGAATATGACTGCAAGCAGGCGAGGGTGGAGATTTACCGCGGCCTGTTCGATCCGGACTCGCGCCAGATGGTCGCTCCAGCCGAGTGCCGATTTGTCGGCTTTGTAGACAAGATCGAAATCAACACGCCCGCCGAAAACGAAGAAGGCAGCGTGACGCTGATGTGCGCCAGCCATACCCAGGAGATGACTCGCGCCAACCCGGACACGCGCTCGCACGAAACGCAAAAGCTGCGCAGCGCGTCAGATACCTTCTTCAAGGACAGCGCGACGGTTGACGCATGGGAGATTTTCTGGGGCTCGGTCAAAGGCCAGGTTCCCACCCAGAAGAAGCGCAAAAAGTTCTTGGGCATCTTCTGATGCAGGTTCGCACCGCCAACGAAGGCGACCGGCTTGCTGTCGTTCGGCTGCTCAAGGAAAGCCACGCAGCGGCTGGCTTCACCTTCCCGTTTCAAGCCGCCTACGCTGAGCGGCTGTTCAAGCAACACTTGGCCGACGGTCTCGTGTTGGTCATAGGCGAACCTGCCCAAGGCGTTCTGATGGCGCGTGCTTTCGAACATCCATTCGGTGCCGGTC
>NZ_JBFUIP010000362.1:0-1539 GCF_056401815.1 Aminobacter sp. P4_D5
GGCTCTCGGCGGCTTCCTTGCCTTGCTCGGTCAGCATCGTCAGCGAGGCGACGACGGCCTTAAACTGCTCTTCCAATCTGATTTGCCGCTCCCCGATGGTTTCGCGCGTCATTGCCGGCTTTCCTTCCCTTGSCGAGCGCACTCGCTCTTGGTCCAYACGCCGCCGGCRCAAAGACCCGCCGCCGTCTCGTYGATGCCCGCCTGGTCGGCAGGCGTCTTGCCCTGTGCGCCGATCAGCGAGGTGCCGACYACAGCCCGCAGCCCGTCAATGCTGGCAGGCGCCGGCTTCGAAGTCGAACAGCCCGCCAATGCCAGTGCAGCGGCGAAACTCAGCGCGCCATTTCTCAGCTGCGTTGCCCGCATCGTCATTCTCCTTGGTGATCTGTGCGGCAAAGCGCGCTTGTTCGATTGAGCGGCCATAGCGATAGGCTGCGGTATGGCTCAAGATGAGACTGCCCATCAGGGCGGCGGCGTATGCGGCGACCAGAGCCGCCCTCATTCACCGAATTCCGCCTTGAGCCCCTTCACCGCCTTGAACAGATCGTTCCGCCGCTTGATGCCGTAGATGGCGAAGGCGACGATGACGGCGACAATCGCGAGCTGGACGCGCCAGTCGAGATTGCCGAAAGCGGCCAGCGGCGCGCCGATGCCGGTCAACAGCCAGGTCCAGAAGGTCTTGCTCTTGGTCGTCGGGGTTTCAAGTTCGCCGGGGTCGGCCACGACAGGCTTTTCGATGATAACCGGCTCGGCTTGGGTGGTGGCCTGCGCCCCATTTCCTGCCGCCTTCACCCGGTTAAGAACCGCCTCGACCCGTGCGGGCGTCGTGCCGACCTTGTTGATGCCGTCGCCCAGATAGTAGCTATCACCGCGCTTGAGCTGGCGATGAGCGCCCTTGCAGGCTGCAAGAACCGGGAAACTGGCCCACTCCATAGCCAACCGCTTGCCGAACTCGGTGCGATCGATCTTCCCGGCCATGAACGCTTCATAGCCGCGCCGCTTCAGCAGGTGGAAGGCAAGCCGGTCCTGGAAGTCCGAGTTGAAGACCTGGGCGCCGCTCAGGTGCAGTTCCTTCGACAGGTCGATCAGAGTAGCGCGCATGAACTGCGCAGCACCGGCAGCAGATGACGCCTTATCGGAACCGAACTTCTTAGCCCAAGCCTTCGTTGCCCACGTCTTCTGAGCGTCGATGAGGTCGCCCAGCGTCATCTTGGTGATCGGCTTGGGAAGGCCGCTTTGGCGATTGCCGAAGATCGTCTCGTAGCACTCGGGCGGGGCCTTCCCGGCGTCTGTTCGATAAATGAAGTCGAGCAGAAGCGCCGCGCCCGGGGGAACGGTGTTGTCCATGGAACTATTCCTTTGATTTTGGGTTGTGTGCGCCAAAGGAGGCGCGGGCCATTGGCCTATGGAGAAAGCCACCCTACCCGCGGCAAGCCGATGACTATCGAAGACACTGTTTTCGTCGTGGCGCTCGTCGCCGTGGCCAGTGCCATATTGTGGTTGGTTGGCCTGTAGCGAGGTATCAAATGAACTGGGCCGACT
>NZ_JBFUIP010000363.1:0-1533 GCF_056401815.1 Aminobacter sp. P4_D5
GCCCCACCCAGGCCATGTAGAGCGGAATGCGTACCGCGTCGTAGGAGAAGCGGGGCGGCCAGTCCGCGGGAAGGCCGATTTGCCCGTCGGCGCGGCTGACGAGCATCCAGTCGGGTGGCAGGCGCCAGCGGCCGAAGCGCCCTTGGCGCAGCAGGGCGACGCYATCGGCGGCGACGCTCAGCCAGGCCGGATCCGGCACAGCGGCCGCAAGCGCGCGGATCGCCGGGAAGGCGTAGTAGGACGGGTTCACGACCACTTGGTCCTCCCGCCGGAAGCCTTGGATTCCCGGGAGAAGCACGGTGTAGGGGCCAGCCTGGTCCACCAGCAGCCGCAGGATGTCCCGTGCGATCGCGCGACCCTGCAGCGTATACTCGCGCCTGCCCCAGCGCTCGCCGGCCTCGAGCAGCGCCCAGGCGAGGAAGAGGTCGCCGTCGGTGGCGTTGTTGGGATCGTCCACCGGCCGGGCGGCCCGGGGTTGGAAGCGCCAGGAGAACAGCTCATCGCCGGGCCGCTTCAGGACCCGCATGGTCCAGCCCCGGAGACGGTCGAAGCTCGTCCGGTCGTCGGCGCGGACGGCGGCCAGCATGCCCCAGCCCTGCCCTTCCGTATGCGAGACGTCCTGATTGCCGCTGTCCACGATGCGGCCTTCGCGCGCCATGAAACGATCGCGGAAGGTGATCCACTCCAGCCTCTGCACCTCTTCGGCCGTCTGGGCGCGGGCGCCCACCGTGGCCAAAGCGAGGCCCGGAAGGGCCAGGAGCGTCCCACGACGATGCAACATATGGGTGAATCTCCCAAGGCCGAGCATCAGCATGTACCATGAATGCGACGAGTATACAAATTTTGATTGAATACGGGGGAGGGCTTGTCATTTTCGCGGTCACGCCGTCCCCTTGGGGCCGACCATCCGGAGGAACGAATGATGACCCTTAAACTCGTAACATTTTCAAGCGCTTCCGGCCCACGTCCGGGCGCCATGCTCGGGGATGCCGAGATCCTGGACCTCCAGGCGGCCGGGCTTCCCTATGCCGACCTGGCGGCGGTGATCGCCGAAGGGGCGTCAGCCGTGGCCGCGATACGCGCCAAGGTTGCAAATCCCCCGGCCGCCGCCAAGGTGGCCCTGGCCTCGACCAGGCTGCTCGCCCCCCTGCCCCGCCCCCACCGCAACATCTTCTGCGTCGGCCGCAACTACATGGACCACGTCGCCGAGGGCGACCGGACCCGCGGCATCACCAACAGCGAGCTGCCGAAGTTTCCCCAATTCTTCACCAAGGCGCCCGACACCGTCATCGCGCCCGGCGACACCATCCCCGACCATGGCGCCACCGGCGTGACCCAGTGGCTCGACTATGAGGCGGAGCTCACGCTGATCATCGGCAAGCCCGGCGCCAATATCGAGAAGGAGGATGCGCTCAGCCACGTCTTCGGCTGGACCATCGCCAACGACGTCACCGGCCGCGACCTGCAGCGCCGCTACGGCCAGTGGTTCAAGGGCAAGTCGCTGGACGGCTCCTGCCCGCTCGGCCCCTGGAT
>NZ_JBFUIP010000364.1:0-1494 GCF_056401815.1 Aminobacter sp. P4_D5
GCCATATCGAGCACGCCAAGCGCTACACCACCCACGCCATGGGCACCGACCAAGGCAAGTCCGGCGGCATCGTCGGCGCCGCCGTTCTGGCGGAGGCCCGGGGCGAGCCCGTCGCCAAGGTCGGCGTGCCGCGCTTCCGTCCCTACACGGCGCCGATCACCTGGGGCGCCATGGCCGGCGGCGAGGTTGGGCAGCACCTGCAGCCGACACGGCGGACCTCGCTGCATCAGACGCATGACGCGCTCGGCGCGGTTTGGATGGATGCCGGTATCTGGAAGCGCCCGGCCTATTATCCCAGGCCCGAGGACGTCGACGGCTGGGCGAGCGTCAAGCGGGAGGCGCGCGCGGTGCGCCAGCGCGTGGGGATCTGCGACGTCTCGACGCTCGGGAAGATCGCGGTGGAAGGGCCCGATGCGGCGACCTTCCTGGACCGCGTCTACGCCAACACCTTCTCCACCCTGCCGGTCGGCCGTGCCCGCTACGGGCTGATGCTGCGGGAAGACGGCATCGTCTTCGATGACGGCACCACCAGCCGCATCGGGCCGGAACGTTTCTTCGTCACCACCACCACGGCGCAAGCCGGGCCGGTGATGCAGCACCTGGAATTCCATCTCGCCAGCGCCTGGCCGAATCTCGATGTCAGCCTGGCCAGCGTGACGGACCATTGGGCCGCCATCGCCATCGCCGGACCCAAGGCGCGCGAGGTCGTGGCCGGAATCATCGAGGGCGTCGACCTGTCGAACGAGGCCTTCCCCTTCATGGCGGTGGCCGATTGTATAGCCGCCGGTGTGCCCGCGCGCCTCTTCCGCATCTCCTTCTCCGGCGATCTCGCTTACGAGATCGCGATGCCGGCCGGCTACGCCGCGCATGTCTGGCAGGCGGCGATAGCAGCAGGCGCGACGCATGGCATCGAGCCCTATGGCGTCGAGGCGCTCGGCCTGCTGCGTATCGAGAAGGGCCATGTCGCGGGGTCGGAGCTGAACGGCCAGACCACGGCGCACGACCTCGGCCTCGGACGCATGCTCAAGAAGAAGGGCGACTTCATCGGCCGCGTGCTGGCGCAGCGCCCCGGGCTGACCGATCCGTCGCGCCCGCATCTCGTTGGCCCGCGCAGCGCCGATCCGGCCCGGCAGATCCGCGCCGGGGCGCATCTGCTGGTCGACGGCCGCGACCAGGGCTGGATCACCAGCGCGACGCAATCCGTCGTCGATCCCGGCTGGATCGGCCTCGGCATGCTGCGGGACGGGGAAGCCCGCATGGGCAGCGAGATCCTCGCCGCCAACCCGCTGCAGGGCGAGGAGGTGCCGGTGAAGGTGGTCACCCCGCATGGCTATGATCCGGAGAACCGCCTTGTCCGCGCCTGAGCCGATGCATCCGCTGGCCGCCATCGCCACGCCGGGGCCGCGCGGCGCGGCGGGCAGCATGCCCGTCCGCGTCAGCCTGCCGCGCCGCGAGATCGTGCAGGTCATGGTCCGCCGGGGCCGCGAGGACGCC
>NZ_JBFUIP010000365.1:0-1482 GCF_056401815.1 Aminobacter sp. P4_D5
AATTCCGATGGCGACCTCGAAATGCTGCAATGGACGACCTTGGGCAGCGGGAACGCCGGCCCGCGTTTCGGTCTCATCGTCCACCACACCGACGCCGAGCGGGAGTACGCCTACGACCGCAACACGGAGTTTGGCAAACTCGACGAAGCGCTCGATGCGGCTGCGGTGAACAATTGGACGGTCGTCGACATGAAGACGGACTGGAAGACCATCTTTCCGTTCGAACTGAAATAATGCCGAGTGGCATATAGCGAAAAAGCCGTCTCGCCGTAACAAGCGCAACGTCAGTCGTTGCTGACAGCTAAGTCAGTGAAGGCGGGGCAAAACGAAGGGGACGTCAATGGTTGATCTATCTCGAAAGGTATTTCTCAGCTGTGCCCTGGCGCTGATCCCGTTGGGTGCAAGTGCCCAGAATTCCGCGCAGATAGGCACGCTTWCATGCGATGTGTCTCGCGGCATCGGAATGTTCGTAGTTGAAAAGCAGACACTGTCGTGCGTCTTCCAGGACCGGGACGGCAAAGTCGAAAACTACRCMGGATCCATTGATCAGTTCGGCGTGGCSCTTGGGGAGGTTGGCTCGGGCCACCTGATCTGGGGTGTCGTCGCGACGGCCAGCGGCCTTCCSGCTGGWGCMTTGGCCGGTACCTATGCCGGGGTAGGCGCGAACGCCTCGTTCGGTGTCGGCGCAGGCGCCAATATTCTCGTCGGCGGGAGCGGCCGCGCGTTTTCGCTGCAGCCAATTGCCGTCGAGGGTCAGGAAGGCATCAACATTGCGGGCGGTGTTACGACGGTCACTCTAAAGTCGGCGCCTTGAGGATCAGTCGAAAAGAACTGCCTACTCATGGGAGGTTTAGCCATGCTCACCACAAATCTTGCATGTCTGGGTCTGATTGCTGGCGGTCTGTGTTCGACCCTCGGCGGAGCACTTGCACAAGACGCGGATGTCAAACCGCATGTTCCCCTTCAGAAAACTATCGGTGTTGTTACGCCGACAGGGCCGGTGCCTTCGCTTTTTGTCGTGAACTCGGCCGGTGCGACCCTGAAGGACGGAAAGCTTACCATGACTGGTGTGGCGCAAAACTCGATCGTCTTTGCCGACCGTCCTGTTCGTGCGGCGGGCCACGTGACCACAGCTCAATTCATCATGCAATGGGATGAGGGCGCAGACAATTTTATCAAGGACCCACCCAACGCTACCATTTCCGTTCTCGGCGGCGATGGATCGAAAGTCGAAGATGCCGTGGTGACCTTGCGGTCCCCCAAACTCGCGGACGGTGCTCTGACGTTCGATGTTTCGGTGCTGGAAGGAAGCCTGAGTGGGTCAAGTGGACCTGCGGCACTATTCATCGATCGTGGCGGCGGCTTTGGCGGCGGTCATTTTGGTGGTGGTGGCTTCGGCGGAGGCAACTTCGGCGGAGGGGCGCGCGGCTTTGGCGGTGGCGATTTCGGCGGCGACCGACTTGGCAGCAACGACGGGCGCTT
>NZ_JBFUIP010000366.1:0-1480 GCF_056401815.1 Aminobacter sp. P4_D5
GCAGAAACGATGGTGCTAACGCGTGGGAGATCACCGTGGATAGCTGATCCGCGTCAATACTGGGCATCTTGCGATCTTTTCCCCCGTGGTAGTCTATGGTTTGCGATTTTATGGAAGCGCGTTCACGGCGCGTGCCGCCACTATGACAAGTGTAAGCAATGAAATTCCGCTTTCGAGGGTCATTAGCATCTTGGCTCGYCTGCTAAGCGGCAGGACATCGGTCGGGCTAAAAGCTGTTGCCGTATTGTAGGCCAAGGCGAGAAAGTCAACGAACTGCGGCCGCCAGTCCGGCGGAGCAACGTCAGGCGTCGCAGATTGCGGAAAGAGCCAGTCTGGAAAGTTTTTTCCGCTCTCCCATGCAAAAGGGCCGCCACGATCGATCTGCCAGTAAAGCAACGCAAACGCCAGAACGTTGGTGACCCATATTGCCAAGGAAGAGGAGAGCAATGAGATCGTACGGGTTTCGGGCGGATGCAGTGTGATGATGCCGATCATGTCCGCAAGTTCCAGCGCCGTGTTGGCGACGTACAGCGCGGCAAACATGATGATTGCGATCCTCTCGGCACGTAGCCAGAAGTGGGCGTTGCCAGCAGAGAACGTGACCCCAGCCATTGGCACTAAGATTGCCAGCACCACGACATATGATACCCATCTCGGCATGATCTGTACGTGATGAGGCAACACCGCCAGCAACACCACCACTGCAAGAATGGCGAGCGCCGGAGCCCAGCGTGGTTCCTGTCGAAGCTGTGAATTTGCAGTGGCCATGATCGTCTACCCAAACCCAGCTTGCCATGGTCGTGTGAGTATTTGGCCCCGCCGCCCTGACCTACTTTTCCGGAAAAAAGGAGGCCCAGTCGCCCGGGCCTCCTTCACCAAGCATCGATCAGTTTCCTGTCGGAATCGCTAGGTTGATGCCTTCCTTGTCGAGTTGATCCCGAACCCACTGGAACCGCTGATAGTTCGTAAGTGTAAGCGGTCCGCTGTAGCTCTCGCTCTGCAGTTTCCGCGGCGGATACTTGACGTAGGTTTTCATCAGCTTGTTGATGGCGTCCGAGATGGTAACCATCGTCCACGTCCGTTCCGTGTAGTTGTTCATAAAGATGTCGTAGCGCTCTTGCGGATCCTGCCACAAGTCAAAGACTTGCGGCACCGTCGCCACGTACTTCTCCGCACCTTTCCAGCCGAGGTTGCTGTCCACCGCCAGCCCGCCGGTCGCAGCGCCGTCGTCACCGCGGAGGTTGAAGACGGCCTTATAGTTGCCGACCCGCGCCGCGCCCGGCGAAAGCTCGTTCTCGGTGAAATAGAACCATTCGCTGCGTGGGGACTTGCCCGCGCCCGTCAGCACAGGGGTCATGTCCACGCTATCGAAGTAGATTGGTTTACCTTCACGGTCGTTTTCAGGCAGTTTCACGCCGGCGGCCGAGGCGAACGTGGCCATCAAGTCGAGACCGCCATGGATTTCATGGTTCTTCGCGCC
>NZ_JBFUIP010000367.1:0-1456 GCF_056401815.1 Aminobacter sp. P4_D5
GATCGGCATCGCATATTCGATTTCGATCTCGTTCGACACCGCAGGTTCGGCATTGAGGATCAGCGCAACGTCGGTCGAAGTGCCGCCCATGTCGTAGGTGACGAGATTTTCGAAGCCGGCACGCCGGCCGGTATAGGCTGCGGCGATGACGCCCGAGGCCGGGCCCGACATCACGGTCTTGGCCGCCTCGCGGGTAACGAAGCGCGCCGATATCATGCCGCCATTGCCGTTCATGATCAGGAAATCGCGTGCGTAGCCGCGTGTCGCAAGCTCTTGGCGCAACCGCGCCACGTAGCGTTCGAGGATCGGCTGCACCGCCGCGTTGACCGAGGCTGTGACGCCGCGTTCGAACTCGCGCGCTTCCGAAAGCAGCGAATGCCCCGTGGTGATGTGGCCGTTCGGCCAGAGTTCGGCGGCGATCTCGGCAGCGCGCCGCTCATGCGATGGATTGGCGTATGAGTGCAGGAAGTGGACGACGAGTGCCTCGCAGCCGGCGTCGATCAATTCGCGCACTGAAGCGCGCATGCCGTCCTCGTCGAGCGGCTCGCGCACATGTCCCGAGGCTTCGACGCGCTCGGAGACTTCAAGCCTGAGATTGCGCGGGATCACGGGCACGAACACGCCGGTCATGCCATAGGGTTGGGGCCTTGTGCGCCGGCCGAGCTCGATCACGTCGCGAAAGCCGCGCGTGGTGATCATGCCGGTGCGGGCCAGCCGCCGTTCCAGCACGGCGTTGGTGGTGGTCGTGGTGCCATGCACGATCAGGTCGATGTCGGCGATGGGAAAGCCGGTTACGGCGAGCGCCGCGATCACGCCATGCGCCTGGTTTTCGGCCGTCGTCGGTGTCTTGGCGATGTGGACCGCCCCGCCATTGGCGCCGTCGATCAGCAGCAGGTCGGTGAAGGTCCCGCCCACGTCGATGCCCGCCACGACATTTCCCGCCCTTGCGGGAATTTTCTCGTCCATGGACTAATCCCGAAAAGCCCGGACTACGATCATGTGCCAGTTTAGAAAGGCGTTTTAGGCCACAATCTTGACGATGAGATCATTTGTATACTAATTAATAGGCTGAACAAGGCTCCACACTTTGCCTGTATTTCCGCAGCGCGCCGGTGAAAAACCGCCGCCGCGCCGGGCGAGAGGTTTGATCGATGAACACCGCAGCAGCGCTGAAGACGGTCGACGCAAAGCCGCTTCAGTTTCCTATCCCTGCCAATGTCTACGCCGAAACTGTGGTTTCGGTGAAGCATTACACGGATCGCCTGTTTGCCTTCCGCATCACCCGGCCGCAGTCGCTGCGCTTCCGCTCGGGCGAATTCGTCATGATCGGCCTGCCGAATGCCGAAAAGCCGGTCTTCCGCGCCTATTCGGTGGCGAGCCCGTCCTGGGACGACGAACTTGAATTCTTCTCGATCAAGGTGCCGGATGGTCCGCTGACTTCGGAACTGCAGAAGAT
>NZ_JBFUIP010000368.1:0-1456 GCF_056401815.1 Aminobacter sp. P4_D5
CCCAATGGGCGCCCGCTTCAACTCAGTCTTAGTGATGGATCAATTCATCGTCGGGATGACGAACTCCGCGCCATCCTTGACGCCCGACGGCCAGCGCGACGTCACTGTCTTGGTCTTGGTGTAGAAACGGAATGCATCCGGGCCATGCTGGTTCAGGTCGCCAAAGGACGAAGCCTTCCAGCCGCCGAAGGTGTAGTAGGCGATCGGCACAGGGATCGGCACGTTGATGCCGACCATGCCGACCTGGACGCGGGAGGCGAAGTCGCGAGCCGCATCGCCATCGCGGGTGAAGATGGCAACGCCGTTGCCCATCTCGTGGTCGTTGGCGAGCTTGATCGCGTTCTCGTAGTTCGGCGCGCGAACGACCGACAGCACCGGCCCAAAGATCTCTTCCTTGTAGATGCGCATGTCTGACGTGACGTTGTCGAACAGGCAGCCGCCCATGTAGAAGCCGTTCTCGTAGCCTTGCATCTTGAAGCCGCGGCCATCGACGACAAGCTTGGCGCCTTCCTTGACGCCAATGTCGACGTAACCCTTGATGCGCTCGAGCGCCTCACGCGTCACCACCGGGCCGAAATCGGCCGAGGAGTCGGTCGAAGGGCCGACCTTCAGGCTTTCGACGCGCGGGATCAGCTTTTCCATCAGCCGCTCGGCGGTGTCGTGACCGACAGGAACGGCAACCGAGATCGCCATGCAGCGCTCRCCGGCCGAGCCGTAGCCGGCGCCGATCAGCGCGTCGACGGTCTGGTCCATGTCCGCGTCGGGCATGATGATCATGTGGTTCTTGGCGCCGCCGAAGCACTGCACGCGCTTACCGTTGGCGCAGCMACGGCTGTAGATGTACTGGGCGATCGGCGTCGAACCGACGAAGCCGACGGCCTTGATATCAGGATCGTCGAGGATCGCGTCGACCACCGTCTTGTCGCCATTGACGACGTTGAGGATGCCCGCCGGAAGACCAGCTTCGAGAAACAGTTCGGCGATGCGCATCGGCACGCCCGGGTCGCGTTCGGACGGCTTCAGGATGAAGGCGTTGCCGCAGGCGATCGCCGGGGCGATCTTCCACAGCGGGATCATCGCCGGGAAGTTGAACGGAGTGATGCCGGCGACCACGCCGAGCGCCTGGCGCATCGAATAGACGTCGATGCCGGGGCCTGCACCGTCAGTGAACTCGCCCTTCAACATGTGCGGGGCGCCGATACAGACTTCGACGACTTCGAGGCCGCGCTGGATGTCGCCCTTGGCGTCGGCAATGGTCTTCCCGTGCTCGCGCGCCAGAAGCTCGGCCAGCGAGTCGTATTCCTTGTTGACCAGTTCGAGGAAGCGCATCAGCACGCGCACGCGGCGCTGTGGGTTGGTGGCGGCCCAGCCGATCTGCGCCGCTTTGGCGTTTTCGACAGCGGCGCGCAGTTCCTGCGCCGAGGCAAGCGCCACGGTGGCGCGCACCGAGCCGTCC
>NZ_JBFUIP010000369.1:0-1449 GCF_056401815.1 Aminobacter sp. P4_D5
CCGTGGAGCAGGTCGTCGGCGGCTGGAAGCAGCTCGTCCAGGCCCGCCAGGCGCTCCGCCGCCTGCAGGCCTTCCTGGCCCTGCCCCGCCTGCGTCCCCCCGGCCTGCCGCTCCCCGCCCCCGAGGGCGCGCTSCWKSTCGACCGCATCTCCTATGCSCTSCCSGGCCAGARCGCCYCSCTCATCAAGGGCGTCGCCYTCKCSCTSRCCCCCGGSGARAGCCTCGCCGTCATMGGMCCCTCGGGTGCRGGAAAAACCACSCTGCTGCGCCTGGTCATCGGCACGCTGGCGCCTTCCGTGGGCCAGGTCCGCCTCGACGGCGCCGACGTCTTTCTCTGGCAGCGCGAGGACTTTGGGCAGCACCTCGGCTACCTTCCCCAGGGCGTCGAGCTCTTCGAGGGCACCGTGCTGGAGAACATCGCCCGCATGGCCGAGGGCGCCTCCCCGGACGCCGTCTATGAGGCCGCCCGCCTCGCCGGCTGCCACGAGATGATCCTGCGGCTGCCCCAGGGCTACGAGACCGAGATCGGCGAGAGCGGCGCCCATCTCTCCGGCGGGCAACGCCAGATGATCGGCCTGGCCCGGGCGCTCTACGGCRATCCCCGCCTCGTSGTCCTCGACGAGCCCAAYTCCAACCTCGACGGYGAGGGCGARCTGGCSCTGGCCCGYGCGMTSGSCCWSCTCAAGGARCGCSGCGCCACCGTGGTCGTCGTCTCCCACCGGCCCGCYTTGGTGAACCAGGTCGACAAGGTCCTCGTSCTGCGCGASGGCGCGGCCGAGATGTTCGGGCCCCGCGCCGAGGTKCTCAAGCGCYTCATGACGCCCGTCCCGCTGGCCAAGCCGTCCGTCGCGCTCGTCCCCACCGCAGGAGGTCGCTCCTGATGTCCGCTTCCTTCTTGCCCGCCACCCCCGATCGGCCGCGTGCCGGCTTCGCGCTTGGTCTCGGCTTCGTGACGATGATCGGATTCGGTGGCGGTTTCCTCGCCTGGGCCACGCTGGCCCCGCTTGCTGAGGCCGCGCTCGCCCCTGGCATGATCAAGGTCGAGGGCACGCGGCGCACGCTGCAGCACCTCGAGGGCGGCCTCGTGCGGGAGATCCTCGTTCGCGACGGCGACCGGGTCCGCCAGGGTCAGGTCGTGATGCGGCTCGACGACGCCCAGTCCGGCGCGACCAGCCTTGCTGCCCGGGCCCAGCGTGCGGCCCTGCTGGCCCAGCTGGCGCGGCTCTCGGCCGAGTTGGAGCGGGAGACGGAGGTGCGCTTTCCCCCGGACCTGCTCGCCCTGTCGGCGGATCCGCGCGTGGCCGAGGCTCTCGCCGGGCAGCGCGCGCTGTTCCAAGCCCGCCAGGCCAGCCTCGATAGCCAACTCGCCGTGCAGTCCCATCGCCGCGACCAGGCCCGCGCGACCATCGCCTCCGCCCAGGGGCAGATGGAGGCCGCGCATCGCCAGCT
>NZ_JBFUIP010000370.1:0-1422 GCF_056401815.1 Aminobacter sp. P4_D5
TTGCCCTTGAGCGCACCGATCCGGGGAAGCAACTCCTGTTCCGGCTCCGGGGGCATGACACGGGCCACGGCCTTGCCGTGGCGTGTGACGACAAGCTCTTCGCCGGCTTCCGCCCGTTTGATGAGTTCGGAGAATTTGCCCTTGGCTTCGGCGACGGAAACATTCATCGGCGTGATCCTTATGACCATAATTTAGGTCACAACTGGTCTTCACGCAAACAGGCGTGCTCCCGTCGCCGTTCTGCTCAGCCCTTGCTTTGCTGGATCGCCATATAGAGGTTGGTGCAACGCGTGCCCGAGCGGCAGTAGGCGAACACCGGGCCGTCCATCTCGTCGAGCGCGTCGGCCATGTCGGCGACATTGTCGCCGGACATCTGGCCGCTGATGACAGGAATGTAGCGGAAGGCGAGGCCGGCGGCTTCGACCGCTGCCTTGACGCTGTCGGCGGAAGGCTGGCCGGGCTGCTCGTCGTCGGGCCTGTTGCAGATGACGCTCTTGAAGCCGGCGGCCTTGATGGCGGCAACCTCTTCCGGCGTGATCTGGCCGGAAACCGAGTAGTCATCGGTGATCTGGCGGTATTCCATGTTCGTCCTCGCGAGTTTTGTTTGCCACGCTTGCGGCTGGTCGGCGCCAGTCTTGCCACTGTCGAGCCCAGGGGGCAACTGTTGTTGCCCCTCGTGACATCGGAACCGAAGCCACTGGCCCCAAGCTTCAGTGTGTTTCGCCAGCACCGCCCACGGCAACGAGGTTGAACGGCTTGCCTTCGAGCGTGATGTCGTCGCCCTGCTTGAAGCTGTCGGCATCAACGATATGCAGCACGCTCTTGAGCGGGTCGGAAACCACGATCCGGCTGCCGGCGACAGCAATGCGCGGGCGCGGATCGCTCCAGTGGCCGTCCATGCTGTAGGGCTCTGTCAGCTTGAGCGAAGCATCGATCTTGCCCGCCACCACGTCGATCCGATGCAATTGGCCATCCTCGGTGAAAACATAGGCGAATTTCGCCCGAACCTGATCGACGGCAAAATGCACGCGGCGCGTCGGCAGATCGATCAGCCGGAAGGCGTCTTCGGATTTCGGATCGATCAGTACGACGGCGCTCGGGCCATAATTGCCAAGGAAATACTGAAGGCCGCGGCCGCCGACCAATGTCGTTGATTTTCCCTCGGGAAGACCGGCGTAAGGAAGCAGGTCGATCGCTGGCGCGCTTCCGCTTGATGAGGTGACAAGCAGGCCTTTGGCGCAAGCAATGGCCAGCAGATCGCCTGACGAGGCCTCACCATGCAGGTCGGGGCAGTCGTGGACATTGCCAACCGAGGCTCCGGCACGGTCGACCACGCGAATGCCGACCGGCAGCTCGTCCGGCTTTTGCTGGTTCGGCTCCGTAATCAGGACATGATCGCCAAGTGCCACGGCGACGCCGTGG
>NZ_JBFUIP010000371.1:0-1419 GCF_056401815.1 Aminobacter sp. P4_D5
ATGCTGTCTCGATCCTGCCGGTGGGGCTCACCCGCCTGCGCCAGCCGCCACCGCCAAAGGCTGCTTCGGTGGCGTTGGMACGCGCCTGGCGCATCTCGCCGGTCGGTGTCGCCGGCATGCTGGCCGTCGGCGGCGTGTCGATGCTGGTCACTGGCTTCGCGCCGATCCATGCCACCGCAAGCGGCTTCAGCCAGCAAGAGGTGGCGACGCTGTTGTTTGCCATGCCGCTCGGCACGCTGTTGTTCCAGATTCCGTTCGGCTGGATTTCCGACCGGACCGACCGGCGTTACGTGCTGGTTGCCGCTGGCCTACTTGTGGTGATCGCCGGGCTTGCAGCCAGCCGCTTCGACGGGAGCGCGCTGCCGATCATGGTTGCGATCTATGTGGTGTGGAGCGGGGCGAGCGAGTCGATCTATTCGCTGTCCAGCGCGCATGCTTCCGACCGCGCCAGCAAGGACGATCTGGTGGCCTTGTCGAGCAGCATGCTGTTTGCCTGGTCGCTGTCGGGTTTCATCGTGCCGGGCCTTGGCACCGTGCTGACCGCCTTCTACGGCACCTATGCCTTCATGTATGTGGCGATTGCCATTGGCGCGATCTGCACGGCCTTTGTCTTGTGGCGGCTGCGCATGACAAGTGCGGTTCCGGCACGTGAAAGCGGCAGTTTCTCGCCGATGTCGGCGCAATTGCCGCCGCCGGTCGATCCGTAGCGTTTCAAGAAAGATGGGTGCTAACGGCTTGTTGTCAGGTGTTTGCACGCGCTTGTCTTGAAACTGTAGCCCAACTCTGCCTATCTAAATGGTGTCGCCCACGTTCAGGGTGATTTGGTTGTTCCTGTCGGAAAGGAAAGACACTGAGAACAGCACTTCGGAAGAGGGCGGAAATCCTGCCTTCGCCGGCCGGGATAGGCGAATACGACGCTGTTGCCCGCGCCATCAAGACAGTCCTTGCCAGTCTGGAAGACTCCAAGGCCGAAAACATTGTCTCCATCGACATCCAGGGGAAATCGAGCCTAGGCGACTATATGGTCATCGCCTCGGGTCGGTCGCACCGTCATGTCGCCGCACTTGCCGATCATCTCCTCAAAGCGCTGAAGGATGCCGATCTCGGCACTGCCCGCGTCGAGGGGTTGTCGGGTGCCGACTGGGTGCTCATCGATTCAGGCGATATCATCGTCCATATCTTCCGGCCCGAGATCCGCGAGTTCTACAATCTCGAAAAGATGTGGCAGGCGCCGGATCTAGAGGAAGAAACGGTTCACTGAACCGTTAGAAGACAGGGATGAAGGTAGCGATACATGCCGTGGGCCGGATGAAAGCCGGCCCCGAGAAGGAACTTGCCGACCGCTATCTCGACAGGTTCTCGAAAAGCGGTGGGCCGCTCGGCTTCGACTTTTCCGGGGTCACCGAGATCGCTGAAAGC
>NZ_JBFUIP010000372.1:0-1411 GCF_056401815.1 Aminobacter sp. P4_D5
GCCTGTCGCCGAGAGCGGTGAGCGCAAAGTGGCCGGGTTCTGGTTCGGCGAAGACGCCAAGCGCGGAGAGACAGCGCATCAGACGGATCAGCGCGCCCGGATCGGCTCCGGTCGCGGCGGCCAGCGCAGCACCGTCCCGCGGTCCGTCATGGAGAAGACCGGCGACGTCGAGGACCGCCGCGACGTGGAGGGCCTGAGAGGCCCGCATACCGCCAGCGATACGCATGAGTGCTGCTGCAGGGTCCGGGACACCGGCTTCTAGGGCCATCGTCGCCATCCTCCGCCGGACCTGCTGGCGGCCGGTTCGCCAGTCGGCAAAGCTCGGGTGACTGCCAAATAAACTGCTCTCGGCCGTCGGCCGCTAGCAACCTTTTTTTGCCCCTGTCCAGACAAGAAGGCTCGTCAGGCGCGAGGCGATCTCAGCCCGGAGGTCGGCCAGAGCGGTTGTGAGCGACGATACCAAGACCGCTTCAACGCCGATCCCGTGCGGCTCCTCGGCGCCGCGGGGAGAACAACGATGCGAGCAATCCGCCCTCGGGCCGTCTTACATCGCCGCCCGGCACACGACCCTCCATCGCCTGCCGCGGAAGGTTGCAACGTCAGCGCAATAGTATGCGTAGCCCGTCCACTGAAAGTCCGGGGGAGGGGTGGCCCGCCCCGGGTGGGGGTCGCCGAAGCCGGATTTCAGAAGCCCCCAGCCCTAGGGCCGATGGCTAGGGCGTCGCTGCACTGACACCACGGAGTCTATCCTTTAGCCACCTCGGTGCCCTGCCACGGCTATGCCACTGGCTCTGCCTCTGGAATCGAATGACCGCGGGGCGCCTTGTCCCCGGTTATCCGTCGCCACCTCCCGGAAGCCCGGAGGCAGTGTGGGAAAAAAAGTGGGATCAAAGACGAGCAGAGCACGTAAGTATTTGATATCACGGGTGATGATGGCGGACAGGGTGGGATTCGAACCCGCGCTACGTTTTGGCTCGCACGATCGTTCGCAATAACCCGAACCCCGTCCGTGCGGATTGGAAACCCGAGGTGCCGAAAAGCCGTAGGTAAAGCTTATCTCCCGCTCTCGCGAGTTCCAGGCGCGTGTCGCGGGTCGAGCTTGTCGATAGAGCACGGGCGACCTGCACATTCCGCTGGACTTCCCTTCGACCGGAAGCATTGGTGCTGACGGGCCGCGGGCGAAGGCAGCCCGCGAGAGCAAACCCGGCAAGTCCCGGGCTTCGGGTGGTGGGAGCGCCGCATGGGGCGGTGTCCCGCACAAGGAACACTCCCGATGCCCAGCACCAAGACTCTCACCGTCGCCCAGCTTCTGATCCTCACCACCGCCGCCCAGCGGCCCGACCACATGGTTCTCCCTCTGCCGGCTACGATCCGCGCCCGCGGTGGCGCTCAGCGCAACCTGATCGGCGTC
>NZ_JBFUIP010000373.1:0-1399 GCF_056401815.1 Aminobacter sp. P4_D5
GATCTGTATGACGTCCCCGGCGGGGCGCGCGGCCTCGAAGGCGGCGAGGACGAGGTCGATGCGGGGATCATCCTCCAGCCGGTCGATGGCGGTCTGATAGTCGGCGACACCGGGTGATGTGCCGCCGGCGAAATCCTGCGGTGCATCGGTGCCGCGCGGCAGCCGCGCAGCCTCGGCCAGCGAAGGAAGCACCCGGGCGCGGACAAGCCGCCCCTCGCGCAGAAGGACATCAGGCAGATAGCGGTCGTCATCCGGATCCATGGAGAGGCCGGTGTAGTTCTCCTGGAGCCCACGTTGCAGGACGCGCAGCCCGATGCGTCCGGCCCCGGTCGTGATCTGCACGCTGAGCCCGGTCGGGTCGACGCCATCGCCGGGCAACAGTTGCAGCAACACCCGCACACCGCCCGCCTCGGTCACCGGAAGCGGCKCCCCACCGGCGGCGAATGCGAGGACGCCATCGGCCGGCAGCGTGCCGGCACCGAAGCCGGGATCGAGCGCCACGACGTGGCGCGAACCGCGGTTTATGGTCTCGAACAGATCATCCGGCTGCCCGGGCGCCACGCGCAGATCGCTGAAGGTCTCCGCCACGCGTCCGCCGCGCAGCAGGCGCAACGTCACGCGGATCGGCGCATTGTCGGCGCCGGTGGCGGCCTGAACGTCGGCTCGCATCTCATTGCCCCAGCCGCCTGCCGAACGGCAGACCAAGCGAACGCAGACCTGGCCATCGGTGTTGCGCAATTCGGTCTGCGCGCGGGCCCCGCCGGTGACGGCGGAAACCACCAGCTCCGCCGCGCCATTGGCGAGGGCATGGACCGCTTCGGGCATGCTGGCCTCGGTGCCAGGGCCGAGCAGTTCGCGCAATTCGGTGGTGCGGGTGACGCCGACCAGGCCACCATCGGCAGGCACGCGGTCCACGATCCCGGCGATTCCGACGATGCCGCTGGCCGCGGGCAGTGGGGGGACTATGTCAAAGCGTGCCTGAACCTGCACACCGGGAACGATGAGCACCGCCATATGTTCAGCTCCCCGATGCGCTGCGCGCTTGCCTGCGTCCAGTCGCCGTATTGAAAGCGTTCATTCTGCAACGAGGACGTGTTCGGCGTTGCCCTCGATCATAGAGTCGAGTTTACGGTCGATCCCCCGGAGCATCACGAAGCGATCATGGCGCCTCCCAACGCATCTCGCACCCATTCCGAGGGTTCACGAACGGCTCATGGGGACATTGAACCGAGGTTCATTGCCTGTTGGGCAAGACCCGGCTCCCACGCAGGCGCACCACGTCGCCCCGGCGATCCAGTGCGAGCTTGGTCAGGATGCGATGCACGTGGTTCTTCGCCGTCGCGACGGCGATATTGAGGCCGCGTGCGATCTGCTTGTTGGAGAGCCCCTGTCCCAGCAG
>NZ_JBFUIP010000374.1:0-1391 GCF_056401815.1 Aminobacter sp. P4_D5
CTGCCCATGGCCTATGTCCGCAAGAAGCCCAAGGGCTTCGGGCGCAACGCGCTCATCGAGGGCGACGTGCCCGTGGGCAAGGAGACGCTGCTGGTCGAGGACCTCACCACCGACGGCGCCAGCAAGATCCGCTTCGCCGAGGCGCTGCGCGAGGCGGGCGCCAAATGCGCCCACACCTTCGTGGTCTTCTACTACGGCGTCTTCCCCGGCAGCTTCGAGCAGATGAAGGCGATGGACCTCACGCTGCACCATCTCGCGACCTGGTGGGACGTGCTCGAGGTCTGTCGGGAGAAGGCCTATTTCCCGGAGGCCGCGCTGACCGGCGTGCGCCGTTTCCTGGAGGATCCGGTGGCCTGGAGCCGCGCGCATGGCGGCGTCGGCAGCCTGGAGGAGGCGCTGGCCCACAAGGTCAAGGCCGGCTGAGGGCTTAAGCCGCCCGCGGTTGCTGCGGAGGGCCGGGCCGGGCCACCATGGGGGCCTCTGGCCTGGAGCTCTTGATGGTCGCCCGCTTCCTGTTCCTCATCCTGGTCTGGGCGCTCCCCGCCCCAGCCCAGACGCGCGACACGCTGACCATCGGCATCACGCAATACCCGTCCACGCTGCATCCCAACATCGAGAGCATGGTGGCGAAGTCCTACACGCTGGGCTTCGTCCGCCGTCCGGTCACGGCCTATGACGCCGACTGGAAGCTCGTCTGTCTGCTCTGCGAGACCGTTCCCACGCTGGAGAACGGTCTTGCCCGGCTGGAGACCACGCCCGACGGCAAGCCCGGCCTCCGCGTCACCTGGCGCTTGCGCGAGGGCCTGCGCTGGGGCGACGGCACTGATATCACCACGGACGACCTCCGCTTCGCCTACGAGGCAGGACGCGAGCCCGCCACCGGCATTGGGCCCGCGGAATTCTACCGCTCGGCCTACGAGTTCATCGCCGAGGATGCCCGTACCTTCACCCTCCGCTTCGACCGTGTGACCTTCGAATTCGCTGCCCTCGGCGACTTCGCCCCGCTGCCCGCCCATCTGGAGCGCGAGCGCTGGCGATCGGACCCGCGCAGCTACCGCACGCGCACCCTCTACGACACGGAGCCATCGACGTCCGGCCTCTGGAACGGCCCCTATCGCGTGGTGCAGGTCCAACCCGGCTCCGCCATCACGTTGGAGCGCAATCCCCAATGGGACGGCCCCGCTCCCGCCTTCCGCCGCATCGTGATCCGCGTGGTCGAGAGCACGCCGGCCCTGGAGGCGCAGCTTCTCGCGGGACAGCTGGACATGATCGCCGGCGAGCTCGGCCTGCCCGTTGAGCAGGCCGGCGCGCTCGCCCGCCGCACCGGCGCGCGCTTCCGCGTGGAGTACAGGCCCGGCCTGATCTACGAGCACATGGACCTCAACCTCGAC
>NZ_JBFUIP010000375.1:0-1386 GCF_056401815.1 Aminobacter sp. P4_D5
GGCCAGAACTCAGGCGGCAGGACTTCGGTGTACTCAGGCGGCAGGACTTCGGTGTGCCTGCGAGCTCGCTGCGCTTCCAGCAGGGCAGACAGCATAAGCCGCTGCACCTGCTCGGCGTAGGGAACGAAGTCTAACGGCACGTCAGCCATGAGCCGGCGGTTGCCGTGCAGAGCTTCCAAGTCCTGTCGGTAGAGCGGTCGTGCGGTCTTGGCGGCCCAGCCATCGGCCGGCGACGGGTAAGTTGCCGAAATGCCGTTGATGGTGTCTGACAGCCCGAAGAAGGGCGTGAACGACTGCTCTTCGGTCGACAGGATATCGCCGTCGGTGAAGGAGAACGTCGGCAGATCAGGCGCGCCGAGATATATGGAATAGACGCCGCCAATCTCAGAAATGCGGCCCTGGCACGAGGTCAGGATTGCCTCGAGCGCGGACGCCAACGGCGCTTCGATCTGGATTTCGCCAGCCGAACGATAGGTCGGCTCCGGACCAGACGCGCCACCGATGGTCGCGCGGCACTTGTTGATCTGGGCAATCCAGTTCGCCGACGGCAGACGGGCAGCAGCCAGTCCCTGCAGGCCATAAAACCACTTGTTGCCGAAGGTCAGGCCACGAAGCAGGTTGTAGGCCTGGACGGCCGGCAGATGGTCGCCATCGCCGCCCCAAGTGCTTGGGGTGCTCCACCGGTGCGAACCAACGCCGCCAACGCTGGAATCGCGAGACGGATCGTAAAGCCGCGTGCCGCTGACAACGAACTTGAATGACGGGATGCCTGAGAAGACGTTCTTCGTGACCTTCGCCGTCACGATGGCGTAGGCGACGCCCAGACCAACGCGCGTGCTTTCCCACTGGCGCTGGCCATTGGAGGCGGTCGAAACAAGGAAAGGATCGGCGGCCGTCTGGGTGCCGTCGTAGAACTTGACCCACAGGCTGTCGTGATACTCGTTGACGTTCCGGCCATAGCCGGTGTCGGCGCCAAGCGTGCAGCGCTCACCGTTGACCCATATCTCGTCGAGGCTGGCGATAGGCAGATCCGCGAGCGCGATAACCTGCGTCAGGAAGGCGTTCGGGGTGTCGTCGACATTGCCCCAGGTGTTCGCCCAAACCAGCGAGCCGGCTGTTGCCGTCCTGCCGAGAATGAACGACCTCGCAAGATCACCGCCCGCCTGAAGCGAACCATTGATCGAGAATGTTGGGTCTTTGGCCTTGCCGGCTATCGACTGGGCAAGAAGGTTGAGGCCAATGCCGACCGCCGTCTTGAGGACAAAAGCCCCGATCGACGCACCCAGACCGCCAATGAATGTCGATACGGTGCCGACCACGGCGCCGATCGCTGAGAAGATAGCCATGATGTACCTTGGAAATGCGACCTGGAGGCCGGCGCTAGAG